>JANLPX010000426.1:0-13485 GCA_031367485.1 Alphaproteobacteria bacterium
TGTCGCTGTATCTGAGGGCGATGTCCGAATGAAGATGGAGGAACTTCTGGCTCAGGCGCGCGACAAGATCAGAAACGGTCTCTAGCCTTCTACGCGGAAATTCAATCAGCACGGGAAGTTGATTGTTGACTGATGCGGAACAGCCTAGATTTCCCGAGTCGGTGTGTTTTGCACCGTTTGTCTGGGGTGTAACATGTTCTTTAAAACTATCCGGAATCTAACAATTACCGGGGTTTCTGCGGCAGCCATGCTTTGCGCTGGATCGGCGAGCGCTGCGATCAGCGTGACCTGGGCCGACTGGACCGTGGTTAGCGCCGGCATCGTCGGCGGGTCTATCGGTGGCGTGGGTGTGACCTATACCGGCCCGACCTACGCGGTCCAAACCGGAGCGGGAACCGACATCGATTATTGGATCGATGGCGGCTATACCATGGGTTCGGTCAATCGTCCGACCGGTACCGACATTATCGAACTGGGTGCCGGCGGCCGTCAGACAATCAACTTTTCCGCGCCAGTGACGGATCTCTACATGGCTTTCACGAGCTGGCAGGGCAATACCGTCACCTTTGATCGACCCTTTTCAGTCGTCAGTGAAGGCTGCGGCTATTGGGGTTGCGGCACCTTCGGGACATTTGGCGGCGGTACCGGCTTCAACGGCCTTGGCGAAGTCCATGGCGTGCTGAAGTTTTCCGGGACGTTTAGCAGCTTGAGCTTTGAGGACACCAGCGAAGACTGGCATGGCTTTACCGTTGGCTTGGGTGCCGGTGGGGTGCCTGAGCCTGCGACCTGGGCCATGATGATTGCCGGTTTTGGTATGGTGGGTGCCACGCTGCGTTCGCGTCGTCGCATCACCGCCTAGTTCAACTTATCTATTGCGTTAGACAGGCGCCGCCCGCATGGGCGGCGTTTTGTTGTCTGGCATCGCGTCTGTGACCCCGTTAACGGTGACGCGAAATCGCCTTAATGTGATCATTGTCACGCCACACCTGGGGTGGATAAAGCGGGTGTCGGCTGATCCAAACCGGACTTGGCCCCTAAGCCCCCCAGCCCTCCATTTTGGTGAGGATTGGCCGACAAAAACTTCTGCGTATCGCATCGGCGACGCCTCCCCCAGGGCGTCGCCGTTTGCATATCTCGACATGAAGACCGAAGCCGCGCACTGTCTATCTCGTTGCTGTTAGAGACCTGCCCAGATGAATCGAAATCTCGTAGCCTTTGGCCGTTTGGCACTCTTGGCCCCGCTGTTTTGGCTGCTGTTGGAGGGCGGACAGTTTCACTATTGGGCTGCGTTGAGCGTATTCATGTTTGTGGGTCTCGGGGGCCTCGTCGAAGGTTACGTGCGAAAGACGCCGTTCTCGCCGTTCAACGCTATGCTGCATGTGTTGGCCGACCGCCTTCTGACCGTCGTCGTGGTCGGCGGTCTGATTGCCGCTGGGTTGCGCGATCCGTTGGTTTTGGCCGGTGGTATGGCCCTCATCGCGCGGGACGTTATCGTTGGGTCATTGAACGAGGCGCTACCTGGATCGCTGGAAACCCCGGTCCAAGGCCTTGAAAGAGGTCGGGTGGCGCTGCAAGTCATCGGTTTTGGGTTTCTGATCGCTCCGAATTTCGCGCTTCCAGACTTGACGCTGCCATCACAATTCGTGGGGTCCCTTTGCCTCGTCATTGCAGCAATTCTAGCCATCGTGACCTTGACTAGCTATTGGCGCGGGGCTGTCGCGGCCTTTGGAGCGGAGTCGGAGACCTAGTTCCCCTTCCCCCGGCCAATTGTCTCGCTACAGTCGAGACAACAAATGATTTTGGGGTGTGAGACAAATGGCAGACTTGAGCGCCGATGCGACTGTCGGTGGAAAGCCGGCCTATTCGCCAAGGTATCGAACGCTAGTTTTGACGCTGTTGGTTGTCGCGTACACGTTGAACTTCGTGGATCGTACGATCATTTCCACCATTGGTCAGGCGATCAAGGTCGATCTGAAGATCACAGACACCCAACTGGGCCTTTTAGGTGGCCTCTATTTTGCGCTGCTTTACACCTTGTTGGGAATCCCGATCGCCCGACTTGCCGAGCGGTTCAGTCGGGTCAACATTATCTCTGCGGCAATTCTAATTTGGTCGGGCTTCACAGCGCTTTGTGGCACCGCCGGGAGTTTCGCCACCTTGGCGGCCTACCGCTTCGGTGTTGGATTTGGCGAGGCTGGCCTTTCCCCACCGGCGCACTCCCTGATTAGTGACTTTTTTGAGCCTAAGAAGCGGGCCTCAGCCCTGGCGATCTATGCCTTTGGCATCCCGATGGGCAGCATGTTTGGTGCGGTGGTCGGTGGATATTTGGCGCAGAATTTTTCCTGGCGCGTTGCCTTCATGCTCGTTGGTTTACCTGGTGTATTAGTCGCCATCGCCATCAAACTACTGATTAAGGAACCAGCCCGCGGACACTCTGAGGTGGACCAAAGCGCCGCCGCTATTGCCGCGCGGGTCCCAGCGAAGGCTTCGCTAACTGGAGAGTTAAAGGAACTCTGGGCGGTGACCAAGGTGCTGTTTGGCAAATGGCCCGTGGCCAATATGGTGTTTGGCGTCACCCTGGCGTCATTCGGATCATATGGCTGGGGTCAATTCGTGCCGCCGCTGTTTGCCCGTGCCTATGGCGACCCTTCGGGCCATGCAACATGGACCTGGATGCAGTTTCTGGCCTCGCCCAGTGGCGACTACAAACTGGACCTTGCCAAGATCGGCCTGATCACCGGGCTGGTGGGCGGGATTTCCTCAGGCATCGGCACCATTCTCGGCGGCGTTATCACCGACCGCATGGCCAAGAGCAGCCCACGTTGGTACGCACTGACCCCGGCTATCGGCCTGACCATTGCCACGCCCATCTATATTTTCGCCTATCTGCAACAGAGCTGGCAGGCCACGGCACTCATCCTGCTGATCCCTGGCATTTTCCATTATACCTATCTGGGGCCGACCTTTGGCGTGGTCCAGAATATGGTCGAGACCCGTCGGCGCGCCACTGCGGCCGCCTTGTTGCTGTTCTTCCTCAACCTGATTGCCCTGGGCGGTGGCCCACCCTTCACGGGCTGGATGATCGACCACTTTGCTCAATTCAACTTTACCCACGTCGGTGAGCACAGCATCTGGGCCACGATCCAGCAGATATCTGCGGGCAATACGGCGGGGCACGAATTTGTGCAGGCCTGCCCCGGTGGTGAGGCACCCAAGGGGTCGGCGATCGCCTTGGCGGATCATTGCCGAACCAGCCTCGTTGGGGCGACGCGCTCGGGGGTTATTATCTCCATTTGCTTCCTGCTCTGGGCTGCGTTCCACTATCTGTTGGGATCGTTTGGACTGGTAAAGGCGTTGGCCAAGGCGCGGGCCGATCGCGGTGAGGCGGACTGAAGGGGTGGTGAATCTGCGCGGGTGGGGGTATTCCCCCGCCCATGATCCCTCGTTACGCCCGCGCCGACTTCGCCAAGATCTGGGAACCCCAGACTCGTTTTCGCATCATGTTCGAGATCGAGGCTCATGCTGCCGACAAGATGGCGGAACTGGGCGTCATCCCCAAGGAAGCGGCCGCGACCATCTGGGCCAAAGGCCGCGATGCCATCTTCGACGTTGAGCGCATCGACGAGATCGAACGTGAGGTAAAGCACGACGTCATTGCCTTCTTGACCCACGTGACGGAGATCGTCGGGCCTGAGGCGCGGTTTCTGCACCAAGGCATGACCAGCTCGGACGTCAACGACACGGCCCTGGCTGTTCAGCTGTGCCGGGCCACCGACTTACTGATCGAAGACGTGGACTTGGTGCTGGCAGCCCTAAAGCGCCGCGCTTTTGAACACAAGTTGACGCCCACAGTCGGCCGAAGCCACGCTATCCATGCCGAGCCCACCACTTTTGGACTGAAACTGGCCGGTCACTATGCCGAATTTCAGCGGGCCAAAGAGCGGCTGGCGATGGCGAAGTACGAAATTGCCACCTGCGCGATCTCCGGCGCGGTCGGCACGTTCGCCAACGTCGCCCCTGAAGTGGAGGCCTATGTGGCCGACAAGCTTGGCCTCGTGGTCGAGCCAGTTTCGACCCAGGTAATTCCGCGTGATCGCCATGCAGCTTATTTCGCGGCGCTGGCGGTGGTGGCGAGCTCGATCGAGCGGTTAGCGGTAGAGATCCGTCACCTGCAACGCACCGAGGTGCTGGAGGCAGAGGAGCCCTTCGATCCAGGCCAAAAGGGTTCCAGCGCCATGCCCCACAAGCGCAACCCGATCCTCACCGAGAATCTGACTGGTCTGGCGCGACTGATCCGCTCAGCCGTAGTGCCGGCCATGGAGAATGTGGCGCTGTGGCATGAGCGCGACATCAGCCACTCGTCGGTGGAGCGGGGCATTGCGCCCGACACCACCATCCATCTGGACTTCGCGCTGCGGCGTTTGGCCAGCGTGGTGGAGCGGTTGGTGATCTATCCGGAGAATATGCTCAAGAACCTCGATCGTTTGGGCGGTCTGGTCCATTCGCAAAGAGTACTGTTGGCGCTGACCCAAAAGGGCGTCGCGCGCGAAGTGGCTTATGCCGCAGTCCAGAGCAATTCCATGAAGGTCTGGCGTGGGGAGGGGCAGTTTCTGGACTTCTTAAAAGCCGACCCCACTGTCCGGCCACATCTAACTGACGCGGAAATGTCAGAGCTGTTCGACCTGGCCTACCACTTCAAGAACGTGGACCGGGTGTTTGCGAGAGTGTTTGGCGAGCAGGGCTAGGTTTGGAAGGTTGCACCTACGATGATCGAGGTGTCTCGTTCTCAGACTAAGGTCGGGGCAGAGCGCGACCCTAAACCCGCGCAGGGATAATCACCTTCATCTCGGTATAGCCCTTCACGAAGCTGGAATAGACGCGCTTGGGTTCGGCGACCAATTGCACCATTGGGAAGCGCTTGAGAATTTCTTCCCAGATGACCCGCAGTTGCAGTTCGGCTAGGCGGTTGCCGACGCAGCGGTGGATACCGAAGCCAAAGCTGAGGTGCTGGCGCGGGCGTTCGCGGTCGATGATATAGGCGTTGGGATTTTCGATCACTTCATCGTCGCGATTTCCCGAGACGTACCACATGATGACCTTGTCACCCTTTTTGATGGTCTTGCCGCCGATGTCGAAGTCGCGGGTGGCGATTCGGCGCATGTGGGCCAGGGGGGTCTGCCAGCGAATAGTTTCGGAGACCATGGATGGGATCAGTTCGGGGTTGTCGCGCAGCTTTTGATACTGGTCAGGGTTCTGGTTCAGGGCCAGGATCGAGCCCGAGATGGTGTTGCGGGTGGTGTCGTTGCCGCCAACGGTGAGCAGCACCACATTGCCGAAATATTCGCGCGGTTCCATGTTTCGCGTGGCTTCACCATGGGCCAGCATGGAGATCAAATCCCCGGCCGGCGGAGCATTGACCCGCTCGTTCCACATCTTGGTGAAATAGGCGTGGTACTCGACGAAGATCGCCATCTTCTCTTCGATAGTGTCGATCAGGCCCTGGCCGGGCGAGGCGGTGACCACGTCGGACCAATAGGTCAGCTTGCGACGGTCTTCCTGGGGCATGTCGAACAGTGTGGCGAGCGTCATGGCCGTCAGTTCCATTGACACCTTGTCGACCCAGTCAAACTCAACCCCGATGGGTAGGGCGTCGAGGATGGCGGCGGCGCGTTCACGGATCACAGGTTCCATGATCGCCAAATTGAAGGGGGCCACAGCCGGGCTGACGGTCTTGCGCTGAACGTCGTGCTTGGGCGGGTCCATGGCGATGAACATCGGCAAAGGGCCATCGCCCGCCGTTTGGTTGACGATGGTGATGCCACCAGCCGAGGAGAAGGCCTCGTGGTTGGTATCGACAGTCATGATGTCGTTATATTTGGTGATGGACCAATAGGGGCCGAACTCATGTTCCTCAGTGTAGTGGACCGGGTCTTCCTTGCGCAGGCGATCAAAGATCGGCCACATGGCGTCGGCCTGGAAGAGAGTGGGCTGCGCGGGGTTCAGCTTGTCTAGGGGGGTGGCATAGATTTGGGCGCGGACGTCCTTGGTCAGATCAACGTTTCCGTCGCTCATGATATTTTCTCCCTAGGCCGTGGCGTCGATTGGTCTTTCGTGACGCAGGCGTCAACTTATCGCAAGTCACTTATCAAACCAACACTTGTGAAATTGTGACTAGGCGTGATGTTCTAGTGGCGTGTTGAACCTCATTGATGACCCCGACGATCCCCGCGTTGCCGCCTATCGCGATGTGCGTGAACGCGATCTGGTTGGCCGCCAGAACCTTTTTGTTGCTGAGGGTGAGGTTGTGTTGCGGGCGTTGGTACGAAGCCCGCTTGTCGAGCCTGTATCGGTGCTGCTGGCGCAAAAGCGGGTGGCCGCGCAGCAGCCCATCCTAAGCCAACTGGACGACGCTGTTCCTGTCTATTGCGCGACCGATGCCGTCATGGATCAGATCGCTGGATTTCCCATCCACCGTGGCATCTTGGCGTTAGGGCGGCGGCGAACGGTTCCCAGCGTGGTGAGCCTATTAGCTGACTTGACCGAGCAGGCGACGGTGCTTGTGCTCTGCGGGATCGCTAATCACGACAATATGGGGGGACTATTTCGCAATGCGGCAGCGTTTGGCGTCCAGGCTGTGTTTTTGGACGCTGAATGTTGCGACCCGCTCTATCGCAAAGCGATCCGGGTCTCAGTTGGTGCAGCGCTATTGGTGCCGTTTGCGCAATTCGAGCGCGGACAGAATTTTGTCAGTCTACTGAGGACTTATCAGGTTCGACCGCTGGCCTTGAGTCCATCTGGCGTTTGTAGGCTAAGCTTAATTCGCCCATCCGGGCGCACGGCTGTGATCTTGGGAACCGAGGGGCCGGGATTGTCGGCCGAGGTCATGGCAGAATGTGAAACGGTCGCCATTCCCATGGCGACCGATTTTGACTCACTGAACGTCGCGACGAGTGCTGGGATTGTCCTGCACCACATGAGCCAATACCCCTAGGGGATCAGCGCGCGCGGCGTGATCCCTGCTCGTCGCTGTCTTCGATCAAAGACCGCGTAAGGTTCAGAATTGCAGATCGCAACGAAGCCTGTTTGACGCTCGCAAAGGCTTCCAAGAGCTGCACGGCCCCAGGTATCGCTAGTTTTTCGAACATCGAAGCATCACTTGGCGCAGCGCTGGCCTCGCCGACCAACTCCGCAACGGTGGTCTCAAGCTTTTGCGCGATGCGGACGAGCATCGAGGCAGAAACCCGGTTTGCGCCGCGTTCATATTTCTGCACTTGTTGAAAACTCACGCCGAGATGTTCGGCCAGCGTCGACTGGGAAACGCCCAGCCATTTGCGGCGAACCCGGATGCGATGTCCTACTGCGATATCGATGGGGTCTGGTCCCATATCTTCGACGGTGTCTGTCACCTAATTCTTCCTCATTGCCACGGCCCAGCGCCCGTGAAGAGCCGCTTCTGACATAACTGATACTCGCTATGCTAGTCCTTTGTCTCGAAACAGACAATTGGCTTCAGAGCCAGATTTGGGTACCCGTTTTGGGTCTAGTTTTATCCGGGAGATTTCCGAGCAAGAAATGGTGGATGCGACAGGGATTGAACCTGTGACCCCCTCGGTGTGAACGAGGTGCTCTCCCGCTGAGCTACGCATCCTCTCAGGAGGGACGGGGCTATAGCCCGCTGCTGGCCATGGGGCAAGCCGAGAGAAGTTGGACGCAGGCTTCCAGCAACTGATCGAAGTTGTCGATCAGGAGGTCCGCACGAAGTTCGGCGACCGGGGTCTCCGTGTAGCCGAAGCTGACCAAGACCAAGGGCACGCCTGCGGCGCGGGCCGAACCGGCGTCTGGGGCGGCGTCTCCGATCATGATGGCGCGGGCCGGTGTGCCGCCTGCCGCCTCGATAGCGCAGATCAGATGTCGGGGGTCGGGCTTTGGAGCCGGAGCGAGATCGGCCCCGATCACCGCGTCAAAATATTGGGCTAGGTTCAAGGCCTCGAGAATCGGGTTGGAGAGCCAGGTCGGCTTATTTGTGCAGACGGCTAGGTGGGCTCCCGCGGCTTTCAGGGCGGAAAGGCTTTCTGCCACGCCGGGGAAGGCGCGTGAGAGGTCGGTGCTATGGTCCTTGTAGTGATCCATGAACCGGGCGGTAAGGGCATCGAGATGGGTGGTGTCGACCATTCGACCCTGGGCAGCAAAGCCGCGCTCGATCAGTCGGCGCGCACCGTGGCCGATGAAAGGTCTGGCCAGAGCTAGAGACAGGGGCGCGATGCCTTCCTGGGTCAGCAGAGCGTTGACCGAGCCGATGAGATCTGGGGCGGTATCGACGAGGGTGCCGTCCAGGTCGAAGGCGATGGTGGCACCCGACAGGGCCTCAAGATTCTTCATTCACGCCACCCAATGTTCGAAAGCGCTCGCCGTTTCGGCTAAAGACGCCAAGATTGCAATGACGCCTTGATTCCAGGATTTGATCTCATGACCTCACGCGCCGCCGTCATCATGGCCGCCGGGCAAGGCACCCGAATGAAATCGGCAACGCCCAAGCTGTTGCATAAGGTGGGCGGACGCACCCTGCTGGACCGGGTGATCGACACCGTGCAGGCGGCGGGTTGCGAGCGGATCGTCATGGTGGTGGGCAATCACAGCCCTGGGGTTCGCGATCTGGTGGTGGGGCGGCTGGGCGAGGGCGCTCTGGCTCTGCAAGACCCGCCGCTAGGTACCGGCCATGCGGTATTGGCGGCCAAGGACGCATTGGCGGATTTTGACGGTGATGTGCTGATCGTCAACGGCGATTGCCCGTTGTTGCAGGCCAGCGATCTGGACCCGTTGTTTGCCATGCGCGCCGCCGGTGCGGCCCTGGCGATCCTGGGCTTCAAACCTGCTGACCCGTTGCTCTATGGGCGGTTGATCTGTGGAGCCGACGGCCATGTGATCCGGATTGTTGAGGCCAAGGAGGCGACACCAGAGGAACTGGCGGCCAAGGCCTGCAACGCCGGCATGTACTGCGCTGACCGGAAGCAGCTGTTTGCGTGGCTAGACCGCGTGACCAATACCAATGCCAAGGGTGAATACTATGTCACAGATATCGTCGGGCTGGCTTCTGCTGAGGACAAGGTCGTCCGGGCTCACTTTGCGCCGGAGAGTGCAGTGATGGGGGCCGATACGCCCTTGCAGCTGTCCCAGGCCGAAGCGATCTTCCAGACCCGGGCCCGCGCACATTTCCTGGCAGAGGGTGTGGCGATGTTGGCCCCCGACACTGTACATTTCTCATGGGATACCCAGATCGCGGCAGGGGTTCAGGTCGAGCAATTTGTGGTCTTTGCCCCCGGTGTTAGCGTTGAAACTGGGGCAGTGATCCGGGCCTTCAGTCATTTAGAGGGGGCCAAGGTGGGGCCCGGCGCCTTGGTAGGACCCTATGCCCGACTGCGTCCGGGGGCCGATATCGGCGAGCAGGTGCATATCGGCAATTTCGTCGAGGTAAAAAAGGTCAAGCTCGGCAAGGGGGCCAAGGCCAATCACCTAAGTTATCTGGGCGACGGCACGGTGGGGGCGGGAGCCAATATCGGGGCTGGCACGATCTTCTGTAACTATGACGGCTTTGACAAATGGGACACCCATGTGGGGGCAGGGGCGTTCATCGGCTCCAACACCGCTATTGTCGCGCCGCGCACGATCGGGGCGGGTGCCATGACAGGTTCGGGCTCTGTGATCACCAAGGACGTGCCAGACGATGCGCTGGCGTTAGAACGCGCCGAGCAGGTCAACAAGCCGGGCTGGGCGGCACGGTTTCGAGCAATGAAGCTGTCAAACCGGAAGCCCAAATGAGCCCTGACGATCAGAAGCGAGCCGCTGGCGAGGCTGCCGCAAGGTTGGTGACGTCTGGCATGGTCGTCGGGCTGGGTACCGGCTCTACGGCAGATTGGTTCGTCAGGGCCTTAGCAGCGCAGAAGCTGGATATTGTCGGCGTGCCGACTTCGCTAGCGACGGGTAAGTTGGCCACCAGTCTGGGCATCAAGATTGCCCAACTTGGCGAGACCAGGACCATCGACCTGACGGTTGATGGGGCTGACGAGATCGGCCCAGCCCTGTCGCTGATCAAAGGAGCTGGTGCGGCGCTTTTGCGCGAGAAGCTGGTTTGGGAGGCTTCAAAGCGCTGCGTGGTCATTGCTGAAGCGGCTAAGCATGTGACCGTGCTCGGCAAGTTCCTGTTGCCCATCGAGGTGGTTTCATTTGGGCACCTTACGACCATGGCCAGGATTTGCGACGCCCTAGCCGAATGCGAGATCGGTATCGCGCCTCGCCTGAGAGTCAGGGACGGCGCGCCCGTGATCACCGACAACGGCAATGTCATCTATGACGCGGCCTGCGGCACCATACCCAACCCTGCAGCCCTGGCAGACGCGCTGAAAAGCGTCACCGGCGTGGTCGAGCACGGGCTGTTCCTGGACCTCGCTGATCTTGCACTGGTGGGAACGGATAACGGCGTGGTGGAGATCGAGCCCTAGCAGCCCAAGTGAAGGGGTGTTCAGGGCTAAGCCCGCCCACTAAGTATGGTTTGTTCGCCCCTGGCGCGAATTTCGAAGGAGCATCCCCGTGGCCGGCTATGACTATGACCTGTTCGTCATCGGTGCGGGTTCGGGGGGCGTGCGGGCGGCGCGGGTGGCGGCGATGTCCGGCGCTAAGGTCGCCGTGGCTGAGGAATATCGGGTCGGCGGGACCTGCGTTATCCGGGGCTGCGTGCCTAAGAAATTCATGGTCTATGCCTCAGAATTTGCGCACTATTCCCACGTAGCCGAAGGGTTTGGCTGGTCAAAGAGCGGCGCGAGTTTTGACTGGCCGCGGTTCCTTGAGGCCAAGGACCGGGAGATTGCTCGACTGTCGGGGATATATGTCACCAATCTGACCAATGCCGGGGCAGAGTTGTTGCATGGTCGCGCGGTCTTAACCGATGCCCACACCCTGGATGTGGCCGGTCGCAAGGTGACCGCCGACAAGATCTTAGTGGCGACCGGCGGCCGCCCGTGGCGACCAGACAATTTCCCCGGCGCTGAACTCGCTATCACCTCGGAAGAAGCCTTCCAGCTGCCAGAACTCCCGAAGTCGATCGTCATCGTTGGCGGTGGTTATATCGCCGTGGAATTTGCCGGAATCTATAACGGCCTGGGAGTTGATACGACCCTGGTCTATCGAGGGGCCAATATCCTACGGGGATTTGATGACAGTGTCCGCGCCCACGTTGCCGAGGAAATGGAACATCGGGGCGTTAAGGTGGTGCTGGGCTGCGACCACAAATCCATTGAGAAGACTGAGAGTGGCCTAATCAGCCATATGTCCAGCGGGCACGATCTGGTCACCGACGCGGTGATGTTTGCTACCGGGCGCAAACCTTATGTTGCCGGGCTGGGATTGGAGACGGCGGGCGTTAAACTGAGTGATGGCGGGGCGGTGGCGGTCGACAAGTACTCCAAGACCAATGTCGCCAATGTTTGGGCGGTGGGTGATGTGACGGACCGCATAAATCTGACCCCTGTGGCGATCCGCGAGGGTGCCGCCTTTGCTCAGACTGAATTCTACGCCAACCCAACAACCTTTGATCATGAGATGGTCGCCAGTGCGGTCTTCAGCCAGCCACCGGTCGGATCCGTTGGTTTGTCCGAGGCGGATGCCCGGCATCAGTATGGCAAGCTTGATATCTATTTCTCCCGGTTCCGGCCGATGAAAGAGACTTTCTACGGCGGAACCGAACGGGCGATGATCAAGCTGGTTGTCGTGACTGAGACGCAACAGATTGTAGGTTGTCATGTGGTGGGGCCGGATGCGCCGGAGATCATTCAAATGGCGGCCATCGCACTGAAGATGGGCGTGACCAAGGCTCAGTGGGACTCGACATGCGCGGTCCACCCAACGCTCTCCGAAGAACTGGTGACCATGCGTGACAAATACCTGGCTCCGGGCCTCGGTGTATGAGCCGGACCCAAGCGCGAACGGCAAGTTGGAGCGGCGGCGTGATGACCGCTTTGCTGCTTCTAACGCCTGTCGCGGCTTGGCTGGGACCGTTGGCCTTTGCGCCCCTGGTTGCGCTTACTGGGCTTTTGACTCTCCCGAGCTTTCGCGTGGAGGATGGTGATCGTCCCGCAGCCATAGCCATACTGGTTCTGGTCATCTGGGCTGGAGGGTCAACGGTCTGGAGCCCGTACAACGCCAAGAGCGTGCTAGAGTCATCGGCGATAAAGCTGGCGTCTGAAGCTGTGCTCTACGGATCTGTGATTGTCGCAGCGAGGCAGGCAAGTCGTGGGGACCAGCGTCGATTTCTAGGTGTGCTGGTCTGGGGCATGGCGACACTTGGTTGTGTCCTATTAGCAGAGGCTGCGACCGGAGCAGGGATGTATCAGGCGCTGCGCCAAGCGATGGGCAATCCCATTCGACCTGATCTCGCGATCAAGAACGTCGCTCAAGGACTTTTCGTTTTGGCTTTGTTGACGCCGATTGCCATTGTTGCGGCCTTAAGGATCGGTGCGACCTTGTTGCTCGCCGTCCCGATGGTTGCAGGTGTGATCTGGCCCAGCATCGTCTTCGCTTATGATGCGCCGCTTGTCGCGTTGGCGGCAAGTGGTTTGGCGCTAGGGGTTGTTTGGATATGGCCAAGGATGGGACCTAGGCTGCTGGCGACGCTCGCGGCAATTTTCTTTCTGTTCGCTCCGGTGGTTGTTTGGGGTGCACGTCAGATGGGCTTTTACCAGGTCCTACAGGCTCAAGTATCGGCTTCCTGGTCACAGCGCATGACCTATTGGCGTCATGCCCAAGACTGGATTGGCGACCACCCATTGCGGGGTTGGGGGCTGGACGCCAGTCGCATGTTTGGACCGGGTATTCAGTTACATCCGCACGATAGCGCCCTGCAGATTTGGTTAGAGCTGGGCCTAATTGGCGCGGTCGCGGCCGCCGTGCTTTGGGCGGCGATCCTGGCTGGGCTAGGCCGAAATCGACGCGACCTGACTGCAGCTGCCTGCGCCGGCAGTGCCATGGCTTATCTGACTTTCAGCGCCGTTAGCTTCGGCGTCTGGCAGGAATGGTGGCTGGCGATAGGGGCGGTGGCCTGCGCGACGGGTGCCGCATTACAACGCCAACCTCGCTGATGGTCCTATGCCGGTTCAGCCACCGGTGGAGCGGTATATGAGGCGGACTTGGTGATGACCTCATCTGGCACCTTCAGCATCTGTTGATAGGTTTCCAGCGGATAGGCCATGTGGGGCTTGGTCGGATCATAGGCGGGTTGGGCGACCGGGCTGGCACCCTCGTAGGCAGGTGGGGCTTTGAACCGATTGGCTTCGTCCGCATTAATCCCGGCTTTGGCCAGCACGGCAGGGTCGATCCAGAGTTTCGGATTGATCGCCTCGTGCGAGGTAGCGACTTCCAAGGTCATCTGGTCAGGACCGGCGAAATAGATCGAGCGGCACATGCCGTGGTCGATGGGGCCGATGACGTTGACGCCGT
>JANLPX010000529.1:0-7371 GCA_031367485.1 Alphaproteobacteria bacterium
ACGGCACCTCTTCGTAGTGAGCTGGCAGCTACCTTCACGTTTTACGTCCTTAGGCCTATAGGGGTCCGCCGCACGACGGGATTGGCGCGGACCTATAACATCGAAAGCCTTCTCGCCAGTCTCTTCGCCTCAACGCGCGTCTTCCGCGCAGTCTAGGTTTCGCGTTTGACCCCTGTTTTGCCTTCTCCGTGGTGGGCTCCCCACCGGCATCACGACCGCCGCCCGCGCTTGCTGGCGCGCAATAAGATCACGCGCGTCACCCGCGATTGGTTCGAAAGCCAGGGTTTCACTGAGGTCGAGACCGCGGCCTTGCAGGTATCGCCGGGCAACGAGGCGCACCTTCACGCCTTTGCTACCCAGGCCCAGACGACGGCGGGAGAAGCCTCGACGCTCTATCTCCACACTTCACCAGAATTCGCCTGCAAAAAGCTCCTGGCGGCTGGCGAAACACAGATCTTCAGCTTGGCCAAGGTCTGGCGAAATCGTGAGCGCGGTGCCCTACATCATCCGGAATTCACAATGCTGGAATGGTATCGCGCGGGAGCCCCCTACGAACAGTTGATGGCCGACTGCGCCGATTTGGTTCGGTTGGCTGCGCAGGCGGCGGGGGCAAAGCAGTTTTGCTTTCGAGACCATGTCTGTGATCCCTTTGCAGACTTCGAGCATGTCACCTTGGCGGAAGCCTTTGAACGTCATGCCGATATCGATCTGTTGGCCACAGTGGACAGCGATGGAACCACCGACGCAGGAAGATTGGCGGCGGCCGCGCGTGGGTCCGGAACCCGGGTCGCGACTGACGATACATGGGCCGACATATTCAGTCGTATTCTGGTGGAGCGGGTAGAGCCGCACCTTGGCATGGGCCGCCCCACCCTATTGTGTGAATATCCCATCCCCGAGGCAGCCTTGGCTCGCCCCAAGGCAACTGACCCGCGCGTCGCCGAGCGCTTCGAGCTTTATGCCTGCGGCGTCGAACTGGCCAACGCCTTTGGTGAGCTCACCGACCCGACTGAACAGCGCCGTCGCCTATTGCTGGAGATGGACGAAAAACAGCGGGTCTATGGCGATAGATACCCGCTCGATGAGGATTTCTTGGCAGCCCTTGCGCTGATGCCGGAGGCCTCAGGGGCAGCGTTGGGGTTTGATCGCTTGGTCATGCTGGCCACGGGGGCTGCGCAGATCGAAGACGTGCTGTGGGTGCCAATGGCAGGCGGAGGCTAGAGCCGCCTACCAAACTCCGACATTCGGCATGGAAACCCAAGGTTCGGCAGGAGCCTTGGCTGGACCTGCCTGCAACAACTCCACCGAAACTCCATCGGGCGAGCGCACAAAAGCCATGTGCCCATCGCGCGGCGGCCGATTAATGGTCACGCCTCCAGCTTGAAGCCGCTCACACAGGGCGTAGATGTCATCTACCGCATAGGCCAAATGCCCAAAATTGCGCCCGCCTTGATAGTCCTCGGTATCCCAGTTGTAGGTTAGCTCAACCATAGAACCGCGAGAGGTCTTAGCGATCTCTTCGTCGCCTGGGGCGCAGAGAAAGACCAGCGTGAAACGCCCCATTGGGTTCTCGGCCCGGGATACTTCCGTCAGGCCGAGCAGGTTGCAATAGAAGTCCAGCGAGGCATCCAGGTCTTTCACGCGGACCATCGTGTGCAGGTATTTCATTAGCCTCGCTCCAATTGGAAAAAACTAGAGTGGCCGTGGCCCCAAAACCCGTCCGGCGCAAGTCGGCAAACCTATCTTCGAATTCATTTGTTTTCCAACGGCGGTGGCATCAAACACCGCTACAACCTATTTTCTGGGGAAAATGGGGCGGAGTCTGATTCCTTGATATCGGACGCGCGTTGTTCAGGGTTGGGACCGACTTTATGCGTTTGAAAACTTCGCATCTGTTCGCGATCGTCGTGGCGGTAGTTGTCGGGCTGTTTTTCCTAATCGGCACAGTCTTCAACGCGGCCAAGAAGCCAATAGTGAAACCCAAGAGTGAGGCCTCTGCGGCGCGCGCTCTGCCTAGCGTTCAGGTTGCCCAGGTTGCTGAGATGATGCACCCCTACAGTGTGGTCGTTCGCGGTCGCACAGAGTCGGCGCGCGCGGTAGTCGTCAGATCGGAAACCCCCGGAATCGTCTCGGCTACACCCGCGGTCGAGGGGTCCTATGTCTCCAAGGGCGTGGTTCTCTGCCGCCTCAAGGTCGATGCGCGTGAGGCAAGCCTGGCGCAAGCGCGCGCCGCCCTGCGATCACGTGAATTGACCCAAAAAGCATCTGTCGAGCTTGCACGCCAAGGCTATCGCTCAGAGACCCAAGTCCTGCAGGACCAAGCCCTGCTCGATGGGGCACAAGCTGGCATGCGACAGGCCGAAATCGCCCTGGAACAAACCAATATCAGGGCACCGTTCAGCGGCGTATTCGACAAACGGGAGGCTGAGATCGGTACCTATCTCGCACCCGGCCAGTCCTGTGGCACGATGATCGAGTTGAACCCTCTGTTGATCGTGGGCGACTTGCCAGAAACGGCAACCTCCCAACTTCGCATTGGCGCATCTGCCGTAGCGAGCCTGGTGTCCGGAGAAACCCTGAATGGGCATGTTCGTTACGTGGCGCGTGATGCCGATCCAGCGACTCGCACCTATCGGATGGAAGTCTCGGCCGACAATCCACGCCTGACCAGATCAGGTTTATCAGCAACAATTCGAGTCTCTTCTGGTGTCGGTCCAGCCCATCTGATCCCGGTCTCTGCCCTAGTTTTGGATGCAGCCGGACGGCAGGGCGTGCGCTATGTTTTAGCAGACAACAGCGTGGCCTTTTCCCCGGTCACGGTGATCGAGGAAGGCGGTGGCGGCGTTTGGGTGTCGGGACTTCATGGCCCGGTGCGGGTGATAACGGTGGGTCAGACCTATGTCTCTGAAGGACAAAAGGTTCGTGTCGGCGTCGCGCACTAACCTCATGACTGTCGACGTCAATAAGTGGCGTGTCTTGCGACGGTGCGGGACGTTTGAAATACTGAGAATGACGGGGTCCCTTCGGGCATCCCGCTGGAGGCCTAGGCCATGATCGGATCCTTGATCGACGGTGCCATTAAGCGGCGCAAGGTGGTGCTAGGCGTCACCTTCATTGCCAGCCTGTTTGGCTTGATGGCCTATAACTCGATGCCTCGGGAGTCCAACCCAGACATCACCATCCCCTTTGTTTCGGTGGTTGTGCCCTATCCTGGCGTCAGCCCCGAAGACGCCGAACGCCTGTTGGTCAAACCGCTCGAGACAAATCTTCAGACGATCGAAGGTGTCAAAGAGATGAACGCCGTGGCCCGGCAGGGTCTGGCCATCGTTAGCCTGGAATTCGAGGCGGACTTCAACAAAGACAAGGTTCTCGAAGACGTTCGCGCCAAGGTCGACCTAGCGCGCGGCAAGTTTCCACCTGACGCCGAAGAACCCATAATCCAAGAAGCCAACCTGTCAGGAGAGCCCGTCATTGGCGTGGTCCTCTCCGGCAATGCACCAGAGCGCGAATTGGTCCGCCTCGCCAGAGACCTCAAGGAACGCTTAGAGGCACAGCCTGGCGTACTGGAGGCCAACCTCTCTGGCGGTCGCGAGGAGTTCCTGGAGGTCACTATCGATCCCGTGCGGATGGAGGCCTACAATATCTCCACAGGCGAGATTGCGCAGGTCATTGGCCGCAACAATCAGCTGGTGCCGGCTGGCGACCTGCTCTCCGGGGCCGGCAAGTTCGCCGTCAAGGTGCCCGGCGTCGTCGAAAAGCCTGAGGACATCCTGTCTCTACCCATTCGCAAGAGCGGGGATCGCCTGATCACGGTGGGCGATATTGGCGATGTCCGGCGAACCTTCAAAGACGCCACCTACATTGCCCGCTTCAACGGCCAACCCGCCTATTCGCTAGAGGTCTCCAAGCGCTCAGGGGCCAATATCCTTGAGACCGTTAAGTCGGTTCGCAAGACCGTTGAAGCCGAGCAAAAACGTTGGCCGTCCACGGTCAAGGCCTCTTACACCTTTGACGAATCCGATTTCATTTCCCGCACACTATTGGTGCTTGAGGGCGGTCTGTTGTCGGCGACCCTGCTGGTGATGATCATCATTGTGGCCAGTCTAGGAATCCGACAGGGCCTGATGGTGGGTCTGGCTATCCCAGCCTGCTTTGCGCTCGCCTTCCTGATGCTGAACGCCCTGCATATTACGCTCAATCAGATGGTGATGTTCGGCATGGTTCTGGCTGTGGGCATCTTGGTCGATGGCGGCATCGTGGTGGTGGAATATGCCGACCGCAAGATGGCTGAAGGGTTCTCCAAAGAGGAGGCCTTCGGGGCCGCGGCTAAGCGCATGTTCTGGCCGGTCCTGAACGGTACCTTGACGACGCTCTGCGCGTTCCTGCCCTTCCTGTTCTGGAACTCGATCCCCGGCAAGTTCATGAGCTTCCTGCCGCTCACCCTGTTCTTCGTGCTGGGTTCTTCGATCTTCGTGGCCCTGATCTTTACGCCGGCCTTGGGTTCCATCTTTGCCCGCAAGGCCGCTATCGATGCGGCGCACCTGGCTGAGATCGAAAAATCTGAACACGGCGACCCACGCGAAATGACTGGCTTCATGGGCTGGTATGCCAGGACAATCAGCTTTCTGGGCCAGCACCCGCTTCGCGTCATGGCTGCGACTCTGGTGGTCATTGTCGGTATCGTCATGTGGTTTGGTGCCACCAAACATCGGACCGCGTTCTTCTTGGAGCAGGACCCAGAATTCGTCGCCGTCTATGTGAAGGCACAGGGCAATATGTCACCTACCGCCCTGGATGTCCTGGTCCGCCAGGCCGAGCGCCGACTGGACGGTATCAAGGGCGTGGAATCCATCTATGTGGTCGCCGGCTCAACAGGCGGCGGAAGCGGTGGTCGCAACCCGGTCCCCAATGACACAATCGGCCGTATCCAGGTCGAATTCAAAAAATTCGAGGACCGCAAGGCCCTGGGACTACGTGGCGAAGACATAGCCAATGACGTTCGGGCGCGCCTGAAAGACCTCCCCGGCCTACAGATCGAGGTGCGCGAGCCACAGGGTGGGCCGCCTGTCGGAAAAGACGTGCAGGTTGAACTGCGGAGCAATGACATTCCGGCCCTGACCCGCGCTGCCGATCTCATCAAGGCCAAGTTCGCTGCCGACCCTCAGCTCATCGAGCTGGAAGACAATCGCGCCTCTCCGGGTATTGAATGGAACCTTGCCGTCGACCGCGAAGCTGCGGGCCGATATGGGGTTGATGTCTTGGCAGTCGGTCAGGCTATCCAATACACCACCAGCGGGGTTCTGGTCGGGCGGTTCCGCCCCGACGACGCAGAGGAAGAGCTAGATATCCGCGTGCGCTTTACGCCCGAAAGCCGAAACGCCGCAGCCTTCGAGACTCTTAAGATTACCACGCCCAACGGCCCGGTCCCTGCGAGCTATTTCGTCAAGCGCGTTCCGGCCCAACAGGTCACCTCGATCCAACGCCGCGACAGTCAAAGACTGGTCAGCATCCAGGCCAATACGCTCAAAGGCGTCGCAGCCAATCAGAAGATCGCCGAACTCAAGCCTTGGCTAGAGAAGGCCAACATCCCCTCAAGCGTCCGTTGGAAATTCACCGGTGCCGATGAGGAAGGGCAGAAAGCAGCGGTGTTCTTCCTGACCGCCATCTCTGCGTCCCTGTTCATGATGATGATCATCCTGCTTTGGCAGTTTAACAGCTTCTACGGCGTGCTGGTTACCCTCTCGGCGGTGGTCCTTTCCACGGTAGGCGTCCTGCTGGGGGTGCAGATCAACTTCATGCACACCTTCGACTATATCTCCGTGATCATGCTAGGTACCGGGGTCGTGGCCTTGGCTGGCGTGGTCGTCGGCCACAATATCGTGCTGGTCGATACCTACTATCAGCTGCGCCGTCAGGGCTTTGAGGCTGACGAGGCCGCAGTGCGCGCTGCGGCCCAGCGGTTTCGACCGGTCATGCTGACTACCCTGGTGACGGTTGTTGGCTTGCTTCCCCTAATGTTTCAAATCCATCCCGATTTCGGCAAGGCGATCATGGAATACCGCGCGCCGGGCTCGGAGTGGTGGGTCCAGCTTTCCGGGGCCGTGGTCTGGGGGCTATCCTTTGCGACCCTGCTGACTCTGATCCTGACGCCCGTCTTGCTGGCTGCACCCAAGGTATTGGCTCGCCGGTTCCACTGGGTGTTTGAGTGGCTGAGGGGTCTGGTCGGCATGCGACGCCAAGACGACCGCAAGCCGCCGGTTCTGGCGCATGGCAATGACGACGTGCCGAGAGCGGCGGAATAGGGCGCAGAAGCCCACTACCCTTCCCGGGTCTGCCGTCGCCAGAGGGCGGCATACTCGGCACCCTTATCCAGGAGTTCCGCGTGGGTGCCTCGCTCAACGACCCGTCCCCGCCGAAGCACTAGGATTTGGTCGGCATCAACAATCGTCGATAGGCGGTGAGCAATCACCAGCGTCGTCCGCCCCGCCCGCACCTTGCGCAGGGTGGCCTGAATCGCCTCCTCAGTCGGGCCATCAAGGGCACTGGTCGCCTCGTCCAAGATCAAGACGCGCGGGTCAGCCAACAGGGCTCGGGCAATCCCGACGCGCTGGCGCTCGCCGCCCGACAGCTTAAGGCCACGCTCACCCACCAGGGTGGACATGCCGTTCGGCAGGCTATCGATGAACCCAGCCAACTCCGCAGACTCTGCAGCCCCCCGCACCTCTTCTGGCGACGCATCGGGACGCGCGAAGCTGATATTGGCGTAGAGGCTGTCATTGAAAAGGGCCACGTCCTGCGGCACTAAGGCGATTGCCCGACGCAGCTGGACTTGCCTGACCTGTCGCAGATTTACCCCGTCGAGCGTTACCCGACCAGCCTTGGGATCCAGCAACCTCAGAGCCAGTCGAACCGTCGTGGTCTTGCCCGCACCAGAAGGCCCAACGATGGCCGTCGTGGTCCCCGGCGGCACCTCAAAGCTGACATCCCTCAGTCCGGTCGAGCGCGCGTCATGCTGGAAGCCGACACCCTCAAAGGCGACACGGGCACCCCGCCCTGTGGAGGGCGGTAACGCAACGGCGTCGGGCGCATCGGTAATCTCAGGCGGCACCCCGGTCAGGGACACCATCTGTTCCATGTCGATAAAGGCTTGCCGAATTTCTCGGTAATTGAACCCCAGCATGTTCAGCGGCACATAAAGGCTGGTCAGCAACAGGATGGCCGTGGTGACGTCACCGATCCGCATACGGCCAGCCATCACCTCAATCCCCGCCAAGGCCGTCATCCCGGCCAGGCCGATATTGAGGATCACAGATTGGATGGCATTCAACAGCGACAAAGAGGTATTGGCCTGGACCGAGGCCTTTACATAGC
>JANLPX010000026.1:0-5353 GCA_031367485.1 Alphaproteobacteria bacterium
GGCTACCCGGACGACCTGACCATCAAGGCTACGGATCGGTGTTTGGGCGACGGCCTCAAGATCGCGGAAGGCTCCGCCCGACTTGACGTTAAAACGTCGATCTCCGGCATGCACAGCCCCGAGCGGCGTTTCGGCACCGGCCGCACGTAAGGCATCGGCGACGGCCGTTGCCGGGAGTTGGAGGGCTGCCAATCGTCCGAGGTCTAGGGCGACCCGAACCTCGGAGGCCGGGGCACCCCAGTAGCGCGCCTCGCGGACGCCGGGTGCGCGATCGAGCCGTTCTCTGAGGGTATCGGCTAGTTTTTCCAGGCGGCGCATCGGGAGTTGATCGCTGACCAATGCGACCTGCACCACGGCCACCTCGGTCGTCCTGGCTCTTCGAACCTCCAGGCCGGTTAACCCGGTTGGCAGGCTGGCCCTGAGCGCATTCACCTCCCGAACCACCTCGTCATATTTGCGCTCGGGATTGACGCTCCAGTCGAAGGTCACTGCAACCACGGCGGCCCCGTCCAGACTGGTCGAGGTGATCTCATCGACATTATCCAAGCCGTCCAGGGCGTCCTCGATGGGATCGGCAACAAGCTGTTCCATTTCAGCGGGCTCAGCGCCGGGCAGGATCGCGCGAACGGTAATGATCGGTATGGGAAAGTGAGGGTCTTCCGAACGCGGCGTGGTCAGCAATGCACTGACCCCCAGCATGGTCATGAGCCCAAAGGCCACGAGGGTGAATTGCCAATTACGGACCGCAAATCCGGCGATATCGATCCTCACCGGACTATGCTCCCGGTCGATGCCAGCCGGCGCGGGTCAACGACCAAGATTTTCTCGCCGTCGCTGACAAAGCCAGCACCGGCTGTGATGACATAGGCATCTGTGGTTAGGCCTGAAACCAGGGCATCATCGCCATTGAAGCCGCCAAAGGTCACGCTGCGTCGGCGGGCGACACTGTTTTCAGCGACAAACACAAAGGCCTGACGACCCTTGGCCTCCAAAATCGCCTCAGCTGGAATTCGCGAAAGTTCGGTTGCGTTGGGTGCGTTCACCGTGATCTCAGCCGTTGCGACTTGGCCGCTGCGCAGACCAGGATTGCCCAAGATCTCGATCTCGACATCCACAGCGCCAGTTTGAACACCAGCCCGCTCGCCAACCCGGGTGACACGACCGGGCACGACGGTGGGGAGACCGTCGACACGCACATTGGCCAACTGACCAATCCGGATGCGAGCAATGTCGCGATCTGCCAGGGGAGCGCGTAGGGTGAGCGGGCTGGATTCATCAGCGATGCGGACTACCGCCTGACCGGGTTGAACAACTTCGCCGGTTTGGGCCGTTCGCTTCAAGACCACACCAGAAACGGGTGAGATGAGCCTGGACCAACGGCGGTCAAAGGCCGCAGCGGCTCCGGCAGCCTGGGCGGCCTTGACGGCGCTTTGCCGATCATCAAGACGTTGCCGGCTGACATAGCCGCGTTCGAATAGGGTCTGATCGCGGGCTAGGTCACGTCGGGCGCGCTCGATATCCACTGAAGCGCGGGCCTCGGCCGCAGCGACCCCGGTGGGATCGACCGTCGCCAAAACTTGGCCAGCTCGAACCGGCTGACCATCATCGACGTTGAGTGATGTGATCACGCCTGGGATCCGGAATGAGAGGGTCATCTCGCGGCCCCTCTCGAGTAGCCCGGTTGTTGTTAGGGTCGAACCAGAATTCGGAGATCGAACAGCGGCGACTTCTACGGTGGTGGCCGCTTGTGGACTTGCAGGCTTGCTGGGGCCTTTGGAACAGGCTGCGGTGGCGACCAAGCAAATGGTCGCCACCGCTCCGATACGAACTAGGCGAGGTCTCTGGAAACGCCCACTTTGCACCGGAAACTCCAATCATTGATCAGTGATAGGTTATCAGTGATAGATGATGATGGATTGTCAAGGCGGCGCGTCGCGTGACAGGAATGCAAATATGAATAGCCCGGTTGATCGGTCCCCCCGCAAGGCCAAGGGGCAGGGTAGCGAGCGGCGCGAGGAAATCCTCGCGGCTGCGCTGAAACTGTTCACGGAATTTGGTGTATATTCGGTCTCAACCCGTCAGATTGCTGAGGCGGTAGGCGTATCGCAGCCGACGCTCTATGCCTATTTTCCGACCAAAGATGACATCGGTCGCGAGCTACATAGTCGGGCATTTGAGGCTTTGGCAGCGCGACTCACGTCGCATATTGACCAATGGGTGGAGACCCCGGCTGACTTCGCCGCGATGTTGCGCACCTATATCGATTTCGGTCTCGAGAACCCGGACCTTTACCGCATGGCCTTCATGGCTGAAGCGCCGCAGGTTCGCCTTTGGACAAATCATACGCACGCCATCCCAACCCCAGCACTTGCCTCGACCTATGGGACGCTGTTGCGGATGATCACCGACCTGCATAGGCGGGGCTTGGTCGTTGAGACGGCACCGGCCGTTACCGCGCAGGCCGTCTGGACGGCCATGCATGGCCTGGTAGCGTTGCTGATCTCCAAACCGGGATTTCCCTGGGTGGATCGTGACGCGCTGATCGATGGCCACCTGGAGATGATTGGTCGCGGTATCTGGCGAACATCCATTGGCCACCCCTCAATTGCCTGAGCAACCCGGATGCCCCTGATCCTTGGCCCGGCCACGGCCGATGACTTACCGGCCCTGAAAGCCTTGATGATGCGGTCCATCGCCGAGCTGCAGGGAGACTTTCTGTCGCCCAAAGAAATTGAAGCCTCATTCGAGTTAATGGGTTTGGATAGCCAGCTCGTGGCCGATGGCACCTATTGCATTGTGCGAGACGGGGACGCGATTGCCGGGTGTGGCGGCTGGAGCCGACGCGCGACACTGTTTGGCGGTGATCACACGGCGGGACGTGACGCTGCGCTGCTAGATCCCAAGTTCGATGCTGCCCGCATTCGCGCCATGTATACCGATCCCGCCTTCGTGCGACGGGGGGTCGGTCGAATGATCCTGGCAGCCTGTGAGGCAGCCGCAGCGGCGGAAGGGTTTCTGCGTTGCGAGATGGCGGCAACCTTGGCCGGTGAGCCACTCTATCGCTCATGCGGTTATGAGGTCATAGAGCTGTTTTTCGGCACGACAGTCGGCGGCGTGCAAGTGCCCCTGAAGCGCATGGGAAAATCTCTCGGCCCCCCGCTATGAAAAGTGCCGGGCGATCGCGCCCGGCTCTTCTCTCTCCAACTCTGACTTAGGAACGGATTAGAAGGTCCAGGTCAGTCGGCCATAATAGTAGCCGCCGTTGATGCCGATCGGCGAGTAGCTGGGATACAAGGCCACACAGCCGGCACCGCTTAAGACGCAGGCCGCTTGGAATGTGGCTGACAACTTGTCCGGATACTTGTTGAACAGGTTATTTGCACCTGCGGCGACGGTCACACCGCCTGGAAGCGCGTAGGCGATTTCCAAGTCCGTGATCGCCGTTGTCCCAATAGAGGTTGTTTGCAGAGGACCAGTGCCGGGGTCTGCAAACGCTGAGGACTTGCCGTAGACGGTTTCGGTCAGGTTCACGGTCAGATCGCCAAATGTGTAGAGACCGTTCAGGCTGACCTTGTACTTCGGTGACGCGGTCTCAAGCAGAGATTTAGCGTCGGTCGCAAACAGCGACTGGCCGGTGGGATAGGCGACGCTGGGCGTTAGGATCGGGGCTGGCGGTGCCTTAACCTTCGTCACCTTGGTGGTGTTGTAGTTGCCGCTCAGGGTCCAATCGACGCGGCCATATTCGCCAAGATCAGTCGGATAGGACACGACCAGATCCAAACCACGGGTCCGCGTGTCTAGCCCGTTAGAGTAGATATTGATCCCTGTGTTGGTGACGGTCGGGTCTAGCGAATTGCCGTTGGCTAAGATCGCGGCCGTAATCGCCGGAGACACGGCGACGCCGCCCCGCAAACCGAAGATCGAGCTGGAGCCAAAGATCCGATCCCGAAGTTTGATTTGGTAGATATCAATCGTCGCGGTCATCTTGGGGATGGGGTGGGCCACAATTCCGAAGCTGTAATTGGTCGACTTTTCAGGCTTGAGCTTGTCGATACCCAGGAGGCGCGCAGCAGGCGAGTTAGGTGCCAACTGCACGAAGGCTGAGGTCGGCGAGACGTTGGTGGCCGAATAGAAAGACTCGGCCAGGGTGGGCGCACGGAAGCCGGTGCTGAGTGTGCCACGGACGGCGATAGCATCGTTGAAATCGTAGCGGCTGGTTAGCTTGGCCACCGTGGTGTCGCCAAAGTCACTGAAATGTTCATAGCGCAGAGCCGCGTCGATTTTCCACTCGGTGATCGGAGATACCGCCAGATCACCATAGACCGCCCAGTTGGTCCGGCTGTGGCTACCCGCATCGGTCTTGGCAAAGCCCGGGTAGGACTGAGAGCCTTCCTTATAGGTGGACGCAGCGTCGCCCTGGCCGATTTCGTAGGTATCGCGCCGGGTTTCGAAACCGAAGGCCACGTCGAGGGGCGTTGCCATGCCGATTTCAAAGTCTTTGCGCAGATCGAGGTTGTTGGTGAACTGCGTTGTCGTCCAGGTGCCCGCGTGGAACGAGGTCGGGGTGAAGCCCTTGGCGGTTAGGGTTGAAGTGTCGAAATAGAGGCTGGCGTTGGCGGCATCCTCGACGCGGACTTCGATGTCATCCTTGCCATAGGTAGAGCTTAGGTCGACAGACCAGCCGCCGATCTCGCCAGAGATGCCGAGGGTGAAGCCGTAGTCGTCTTCAATGATGCGCTCGCGCGGGCTGAAACCGTTGGGGAAGGGGCGATCGGTCACGCCGGCCTTGCCCTGCACCCGGTTGGGACGACGGTAGTTTTCGTAAGCCGACGCATCCTTATGGCCGAAGCTGCCGAAGGAGTAGATTTCGATATCGCCAGGCAGAGTTACCCCGCCGTTATAGCCGAAGTTGCTCAGCCGGTACTCGGCGTCGCCGGAGATCAGGTTCAAGTTGGGAAATCCCGGAATGCCCTGCCAAGCGTTGAAATTGGCTAGCGAATAGGACGGGCTAGCCGGGTTAACTAGGCGCTGGTCAGCGCGACCCCGGTTGCTGAAGTCGTGATATTTGGTGTCGGCTGTAAGGTTCAGGTAGCTGTTTTCAATGGGGGTCAAGCCGACATTGGCCGAGAGCGAAGCGGTCTTACCGCCTTTGTCGATGTATTCGCCGCCTGTCGCGGAGATGGAACCGCCGGAGTCATTCTTCTTGAGGATTATGTTGATGACGCCGGCAATGGCATCGGTGCCGTATTGCGCGGCTGCACCGTCCGTCAGTACTTCGATGCGGCCGATGGAAGCGGTGGGAATGAAGTTCAGGTCAGTCGCGGCCGCGCCACCATAGGCTCCACCCAACACG
>JANLPX010000028.1:0-4821 GCA_031367485.1 Alphaproteobacteria bacterium
GCAAACGGATGGGCTTCTAGATCGCCGAAGTGTCGGGCAAAGGCCAGATGCTGCTCTGTGGTCACGTCCTGATCGCGGAAGAACAGGACTTTCCAATCCAACAGTGCAGCTCGCAGGTCGGCGATGACGCTGGCGTCTAGCGGCTTGGTCAGATCGATGTTGCCAACCTCGGCCCCGATGGTGGGGGTAAGAGGCCTAAGCTCAATAGCCCCGGCTTTGATATTTCCCACAAGTTGGTTCATGAGCGTTTCCCTGCTGGCCGTCTGGTGAGCCTTTAATCCTAGGCTAGTCCTTCGCGCCAAACCCGCAATCGACGATTTATGGAAACAGGCCCCTGTATGAAGCTCTTCTATTCCCCCGCCTCGCCTTTCGCGCGCAAGGTCATAATGGCCGCTTACGAATTGGGTCTAGCAGATCAGATCACCCTTGAAGTCGCCGCAGCTTCGCCGGTTTCGCCCAACATAGTTTTGGCCGCGTCCAATCCGCTCGGCAAAATCCCGACCCTGCTGCTGGACGACGGGCGCGCGATTTACGACAGTGGGGTGATCGTGGGCTATCTTGATAGCCTGTCTGAGAAGTCGTTGACGCCGAAAGTGGGAGCCGTCCGCTGGGCAGTCTTGACCGAGCACGCAGCCGCTGATGGCCTGATGGAGGCCGCGTTGTTGGCCCGCTACGAAATGGCCCTACGGCCCGAGCAATACCGTTGGAATGAGTGGGTCCAGGGCCAGATGGGCAAGATTCGCCGCGCCTTGGATATGTTCGATGCTGCCGAGCGCCGGGCAGGGGAAGACCTTACCCTCGCCGATATCGGGGTGGCCTGCGGCCTAGGTTACTTGGATTTTCGCTTTCCTGAGGAGGACTGGCGGTCAACGAGGCCCAGACTGAAGGCGTTTCACACGGCAATCTCATCGCGGCCCTCCTTTGTTTTGAGTGATCCCAACGGCTGATCTAGTCAGGCTCGGACTGACTGCTAGAATACTCGTTATCTTTCGCTCATCTCTACGGACATCGCCCCCATGGACGCCAAGCTTGGCCACGACGCCGCCTCGATGCAGGCCATTCTCAGCGCCCAGAAGGCCGCCCACCTGCGTGAAGGCGCCCCGAGTGCCGAGCAACGTATCGATCGCTTAAACCGCGCCATTGGACTGCTGGTCGATCACGGCAAGGGCATAGAAGAGGCGCTCAATACCGACTTCGGTGCGCGCTCGCGGGAGGCTACGGCCTTTACAGATGTGGCGGCCTCTATCGGCCCGCTGAAACACGCCCGCGACAATCTACGCAAGTGGATGAAGACGCAGAAGCGTAAGACAACGCCCGCCGTTTTGGGCCTGTTCGGAGCCAAGGCCGAGGTGCGCTTCCAGCCCAAGGGCGTGGTGGGGATCATCAGTCCCTGGAACTTCCCGGTGAACCTGACCTTTGCGCCGCTAGCTGGTGTTTTGGCGGCGGGAAATCGCGCCATGATCAAACCCTCAGAGTTCACACCCGCTACCTCGGCCCTGATGGCTCAGATGTTCTCCGAAGTATTCGCTGAAGACGAGATCGCCGTCATCATTGGCGGGCCAGACGTAGGCCAGGCCTTCTCCGAACTAGCGTTCGATCACCTGATCTTCACAGGGGCGACCTCGATCGCCCGGCACGTGATGCGCGCGGCTGCCGAGAACTTGGTGCCGCTAACCCTGGAACTGGGGGGCAAGAGCCCGGTGGTGATCGGCAAGTCCGCAGATATGGCGACGGCGGCGGCGCGGATCATGAACGGCAAGACGCTGAACGCCGGGCAAATCTGTCTGGCTCCGGACTATGTGTTCGCGCACCGCGATCAGGTGGAGGGCTTCGTTGCGGCGGCGCAGGCCAGCGTCAGCAAGATGTTCCCGACGATCAAAGATAACCCCGACTACACCGCTATCGTCGCCCAGCGTCACTATGACCGGATCATGGGTTATGTGGATGACGCCCGGGCCAAGGGTGCCCGGATCATCGAGCTCAAACCGGAAGGCGAGGATCTCACCCAACAAGAGCATCGCAAGATCGCGCCGACTCTGATCCTCAATCCCACCGACGATATGAAGGTGATGCAGGAGGAAATCTTCGGGCCGCTATTGCCGGTTAAGACCTATGGCTCGGTTGGGGAGGCTGTGGACTATATCAATGCCCATGACCGTCCACTTGGTCTCTATTACTTTGGCGATGATGCCGCCGAACAGGAGGCGGTACTCAGCAAGACTACGGCGGGTGGCGTTACCATCAATGATGTGGTGTTCCATGTAGCTCAGGAAGAGCTGCCCTTCGGCGGCGTTGGGCCGTCGGGAATGGGCAGCTATCACGGACATGACGGCTTCCTTGAGTTCAGCCACAAAAAAGCGATCTATACTCAGATCAAGAAGGACATTGGCCCCCTGGTCCAGATGCGTCCGCCCTATGGCCCGGCGATCCGTAAGTATCTGGAAGGGGCCATGAAGCGGTAGAGCCCGCCTCATAAACCCCATTGATGCTCGACCCGAACGGAGTGGACCCCAGTTGCGGCGGCCAGGCGCCCCGCCATGGCTTCGGCTGCGGTGTCATCCAGACCCTTCAGGCGTAAGATCGCTTCGACAATTTCGCCGACCGGTTTCAAGGTGAGGCCACAGACCTCGGCCGCGCAACCGCCTAGAGCGTGATCCATGGCATGGAGGGCCGATCGAGCGTGGTCTGCAGATAACACCATCACGCGCGTGACCTGGTGGGCGGGAAAGCGCAGTGCGCGCGCCGCGTTGTCGAGATCGAAGGAAGAGTTCATGGCTGGGTCCTCGTAGAGCTGAAAGGAACCGATCAGACCGCACAACAAAAAACCCCGCATCCTTGAGGAGGCGGGGTTCCAAGATCTTGCGATCTGGTCGGCGGTCTAAGACGCGCGCGGTGGCCCCTGCCTCTTGCGGCTGGTGGTCATAATCATCGCGGTCATGGGTTTGGCGGAGGCGCGCACAGCAGCAACGAACGCCGAGAGGCATCCTGTTAGGATCACTGCAATGTCAAAGGCTGAAAGCACCGATGTCTCCGTCTAAGGACACTAGTATCCCAGACATCAGCTTTGGACAATCGAACTTCCTAAATTACTGGCACAGACCTAACGCGGAAAAGTGGGTGACCCCCGAGGAGGATCACCCACGGTATTCGTTTAGTGCTTGGTCGCGTCTTCGGCTTTGTCGCCAGCCTTCTTGGCCATATCGCCAGCCTTTTCGGCTTCTGCGCCGGCGGCGGCAGCAGCTTGACCAGCAGCTTCAGCCGCCGCTGGCGTACCTGTCGCCATGGCCGCATCGCTAGCAGCCTGAGCTTGCGCGGCGGAGGTATCGGCTGCGCTGGCGGCGGCAGCAGCGTCTTGGCTAGCGGTAGCGGCCTCAGCGGCCTTTTCAGCGGGCTTCTGGCATGCGGCGGCGGTCAAGGCGATGGCGGCAACCGCCGCGAGGGTGATGATACGCATAGGATTGTCTCTCCGATTTGGCTTCAGACAGGCAATCCTGTCGAAGGCTCAGCGTGCTGGCGTGGGGTGAACGCTGATGAAGCAAATGTGATCCGAAATCGGGTCAATTTCTTTTGTCATCTAATTCGCAACGATAAACGGGATCCGTGCATTAGTTTCGCTGGCCAGTCTGCGGCCATCCATAGCCTGGGGTCTGCCGATGGTTGATGTCACGACCCTTTCCGAACTGACTATTGATGGCAAACTTTCTCTGGGGCGCGGGGCGTCGAGTAAGGCGCTCTTTGCCTATTATGGAGATGAGCTTCGGATTTGGTTTCACCAGCAGCGCGCCGCCCATGACGCCATCATGGTGGGGGCGGGGACGGTGCGCGCCGATGATCCCTTGCTCACCGTGCGGTTTGGCGGTGGGCGGAGCCCGTTAAGGATCGTGGCGGCTTCTACTGGCGACTTGCCGCTGGATGCTGCGCTTTTGAATGATGGCCTGCCAACTCTGGTCGTGGTGTCAAATGCTGCGCCCCATAAAGTCGTCGCGGCCTTGCGCGCAAAGTCTCATGTCGAAGTCATTTGTTGTGGTGAGACCCAGGTAGATCTGCGGCAGCTCTTTGAGCTTTTGGACGCCCGGGGCTTGAAAAGCTTGGTCGTGGAAGGCGGTAGTCGATTGCTGCACAGTCTATTTGCGGCGAACCTCGTCGGTCGGATTATTATCAAGCATATCCCGGTGATATCGGGCGATGGTGACGCGCCGACCTATTTGCAAGCAGGGCTCGACGGATCGGATGCGCCGCTGTCGCGTTGGGCAGTGAAAGACTGGTTCATGATAGGGGGCGTCGGCGTCTCGATTTATGAGCCTCTTGCCGTCGGAACCCATACCATATGATTTCTCGCCATGATCTTGAGTTGATCGGCAAAGACCTGACAGCCCGAGCAGGGCAGACGCCAGTCTATGATACGCGCGTCGATATCGAGGATTTGGCGTTGGCCGATGACCCGGCTCTCGAGCTCCACATCCGCCATCAGATACTTCTGCGCGCCTATCAGAGTCGCTACATGCTCTTGCCGTCAGAACCGGTCAGCGGTTCGATTATCGATGCCCTGAACCAACACTTTGATCCGCTAGCGATCGGCAGGTTGGACGCCGTGCGACCAGCCCTGGAAGCAGAGCTTATCGGGCCCAGCTTGGAAAATGCGAGCCGCGCGGCGCAGGGCGCAGACTACAACGTCTACGTGCCAGCCTTGGTGTCGGAATTGCGCAACGCCACTGCCGATCTCTTTCTGGAATACCTGGGTCAAAGCCCATTCCGATCAGAGCATTACAAGAATTTTCTGATCCAATCTTCCGCTGATCTGCTCGCCGAGGCTTCGGCGTC
>JANLPX010000055.1:0-10538 GCA_031367485.1 Alphaproteobacteria bacterium
CTCGAGAGCGCCGGCAAGCTGGCCGGTTACGGCCCCAACGGTGTCGGCGTCGTCTCCGAGATTCACCGCCAGAATCAGGGCTTCTTCAAAGCTGGAGGCTTGGCTCACCGCCCAAAGCGCGGCCTCAAGGGTATGGATGACGTAGCCGCTGGAGGAGATCTGATCGCGGCCCTTGTCGCGCCGGACACCATCGAGAATCTGGGCGACCTGGCCGGTGAAGTCCGCGCCGGACGCTCGGAGGAGCTCGTCCTTACTCGTCCCGCGGAATGCATCGACCAACAGGCGCGCGAAGGCGTCACAGGCGTCAAGGCATTCCGGCGCGGCGTGCGTGGTCTGCGACTGCAGGCGGGCGGCCTCACCTGCGGCGATGCGGTCATCACAATAGAAGAGCGCCACGGGCGCCAGGCGCATCAAAGAGCCGTTGCCGGCCGATGACGGAGCGGTGTCGCCTGCGAGCGGCTCTCCGGACCGCTCGAACCGGGCCAGGGCAGATCGGGTGGCGTTTCCAATGTCGAAACAGGAGCCGGTGACGCTGTTCTCGCCGTCGCGCCACCAGCGTACAAAGCGGGTCATCAGGTCGTGCGGCTCCAGCCGCCCCGCGGCCAACATATTGTCGGCCAGACACAACGCCATGCTGGTGTCGTCCGTCCAAACTCCAGGCTGCAATTCGAAGGGGCCGCCACCCGTCATTTCGGTGTGCCGAGGTTTGGCGTCCCGCCGCGTGAATTCCAGGGTCGTGCCCAAGGCGTCGCCCACGGCCAAACCGATCAGAGCGCCGCGGGCGCGGTCAGCGAAAGACTCCGAAGACGATTGTTTTTGGCTCATGCGGATATCCGTGCTGTTTCAATCATCGCGAGACTAGCAAGGCCACCCGACAAATGCGGTCGCAAGCTGTACTTCGTCAGAACATTTGGGACAGATGGGGTCCGGATTTAACGGAGAGTTGGCCTCATCTGGCTTTGACATTTAGGCTGCGATTTTTCGGCGTTGCAACCGCCGATGTTCGATGGTCTGCCGTTTGATGCTGGCCCGCTGGCGCAGTGTCCGTCGTCAGCACCAATGAGACAGATTAGGAGTTCCCGCTAACGGAGGGTTTTGGTCTCATCGCAGTGACGTGGGAACGAAGATGAGAGCAAAACCCTTGCCGCATAAGACGACGCCCGGTGAACGGGTGGCGAAGGAAATTCTTCTGGAGTTTAGCGCCGAGGGTCGAGCGAAGTTCCATACGGCCTTCGGGTGGTATTTTTCCCCTTGCCCCGCCAACCCAGGAGCCGAGCCACGTAGATTGAACGGGCTGGGGCCAATGTGGTCGCGCAACTACTTCGCCTTTCGGCCCCAGTGTGTCGTAAGTCGACAGCCCCCAATCTGTGCTGGGGCCAAGCACCCCTCTCTCTGGCTTCCGTGTCGTTCACTTGGACAGTCCCGAAGGGCTAACACTTAACGCCCAACGCCTCTGCAATCTGCGGATAGGTCTTACTAGGTGCCTTCTGGAACATCACATCTACTCTACGATATATCGAATAGGGAGGCATGATCCGTGCTAGCTTACAGTGCCAGCACGGACTCTAAACGAGACCACAACTGGTTGAGAATTCCGAGTCCGACCAACCATGGACCGCTTTAGCATCGCCGGTATTATTTTCATCGAAGAGGATGCCCAAAGGCCTGAGGTGCTGCTGCACAGGAAGTCTTTAGCTGATGGGATGGGCTTGAGATTGTGACCCGGATGCGCGGTTGCCCGAGCCATGCAAGGAAAGTCGGCGCCTCGATAGTCGCCAACCACCGCCAATTAGTGCCACAAATACTTTGGTGGGTTTTTAGGTGGGTAGAGACTAAAAACCACGAATAACTCAATTAAATCAGTGCAAGATGGCGGAGAGAGAGGGATTCGAACCCTCGTTAGGTTTAACCCTAAACACGCTTTCCAAGCGTGCGCGATCGACCACTCCGCCACCTCTCCGGCCGCCGCGTGGAGGCCAGAGCCCTCTCGCGGAAGGCGCGCAATATACTCATGCGGGCTTGCGGGGCAAGCGACCATCGCTGACCTGGCGAGATAGGTCTGATACGAGGGCCACCAAGTCGGGCCGGGCCTGAGGCGAATTGCGTCGCAGGGACTCTGCGATCCTCGCAATCTCCGCATCGGTTTGGCGTAATCGCTTGCGCTCAGAGATTTGGTGGGGACCGGCCAACCGCTCGTCGGCTAGGAACAGGCTGCCCCTTGCGGCCGACAGCATGGCACTGGCGCTCGCGCGGTCGCCCTCGTCGGCCATTGCTAGACCCGCGGTCAGGGCTCGCCGTGCGTCATCGACGCGCCGCTCTGCCGTCACGCCCTGAGTTGCGGCCGTAGGGCAAGCCCCGGGCGACAAGGCGCGCACATAGTCGGCGAGGCCCGCCAGGACGCGGGCCGGCGGCTCAGCCCCGTCAAATTCCTGCGTGATCAAGCCATGGATGAACGTGTCCAGGATGGGCGTGGCCTGTGCGATCTTGAGGTTGGCTTTTGGTCCGGATAGGTTCGGTATCGGCTTTGGATTGACCGTGCCGTCCCCTCGGTGGGTCGAGAACAGGGAAGAGGTAACGTCGGCGGTGCCGGGCGCACCTGATACGCCTGGAAACATGAAGTCGGGGTTGCTGTGTCCTGATCGGTGACAGGCCTCGCAGGAGAGCCCGGATCGCGCAGCTTGCCCACCAAGGATCAGCGGCGAGCGAAACGCGGCGCGACCGACTTCGACGGCGAGGCGTGCCTCTGGTTCGACGGGTAGCGTCAGGCACTCCGTTGGCTCGGTCTTTAGGGCTCGCGCGGCGTCTGCGCCCGGTGCCACCCAGTGCGCCGCGCGGAAGTTAGTACCCTTTGACTGCGCACCAACCGACCCGGCAACCAGCAGCGCCCCGACAGTGAGCGCCCCTAGCGTCCGGGTTCGTGACCAGCGTCGATCCAACGGCGCAACTCCTCAGCCTCTGCGCAGCCATAGGTGCAGATGGTGTCTAGCTTGGCCAACATCAGTTTGGCCCCGGCCATATCTCCGCGCTCGACCTTCAACTCGCCGTAATATTCGGTGGCCCCGCGATGGTTGGGCGCGATTGCCAGAGCCTGTTGATAATAGGCTTCCGCTAGGTCAAAAGCCCCCTTCTTGCGCCAGGTATAGCCTTGGTAGGTGAGGATATCGGGGTGGGGACCAAACGCCTCGCGAGCTTGGTCCAACTGCGCCAAGGCGTCGTCATAGCGGTGGTCATTGATCAGGCTTACCGCCTGCACATAGGCGGCGTCACCGGCTGCTGGGCCTGAAAATAGCATGGGAGCAGGGCTTAGGGCTGCAGTCGGGGCCATACCCATAGCCGCACCGACAGCGCCTGCTGCATCTTTCAGTTTCGCAGCGTCCGAACAGGTGCCACAGGCTTGAGCCTTAGACTTCAGCCAGTCGAGCTCACCCGCCGCCTTGCTGTCCTTCAGGCCGCCCAATGCGACGCCCAGACCGCGATGGGCATCGATGTTCTCGGGATCATAGCGCACGGCCTTTTCATAGGCTCGCCTGGCACCCTTCCAGTCGTCGGAGCCGGCCTTTGAAAGGCCTAGGAGTCGCCAGGCTTCAGCATTAGTCGGCACTGCCTCGGTCACATGGGCAAAGGCCCGGGCGGCAGACTTGAAATCACTGGCCTTGAGCGCAGTGATCCCTTTGGCGTATTCAGCGGCGGGATCATAGGTCGGGGCTGAGGATGAAGGCATTTCGCCACCCCCGCCACCGCCGCCGCCCGCACTCCACGCTGCGCCCGCACTGCCCAGACTGATCAGGGCGCTCAACATCAACACAGATCGAAAGGGACGGTTCATGTGAGACTCCTTGTAACCATGTGTTCGAGCGTACGAATGAAAGTGACATGAAAAGGGCCCGCCGTCAGCGGCCACGTGCAAAGTGACGATTGCGCGCTTATGTTATGTCCCAATCACCCTCTCAGCGCAGGTGCTGTCCCGATGTTCTTCGCCCGTAAACCCGCCGAATTGCCAACCGCCGCCACAGCCTTACCCGGGCGGCCCAATGCCATTCCTACCGCCAAGACCCACTTCATCAACGGCCATGATCTGAAGGGTCCCTATCCCGCAGGCTTCGAGCTGGCGATGTTTGGTATGGGCTGCTTCTGGGGCGTCGAGCGCAAATTCTGGGCGGTACCCGGGGTCTATGTGACGGCGGTGGGCTACGCCGCCGGGATCACGCCCAATCCGAGCTATGAAGAAGTCTGCTCAGGCCGCACCGGTCACAATGAAGTGGTGTTGGTAGTGTTTGATCCCAAGATCGTCTCCTATGACGACCTGCTGAAGACCTTCTGGGAGGGTCATGATCCCACCCAAGGCATGCGCCAGGGCAACGATATGGGCACGCAGTATCGCTCGGGCATCTATGCCTATGACGACGCCCAGAAAACCGCCGCGCAGGCTAGCAAGCAGGCCTATGGTCAGGCTCTAAAGTCCCAACGCTACGGCGACATCACTACCGAGATCCTACCAGTTCCGACGTTCTATTTCGCCGAGGACTATCACCAGCAGTACCTGGCTAAGAACCCGGACGGTTATTGCGGTGTCGGCGGCACGGGCGTGGTCTGTCCGATCGGGGTGGGCGTTAAAGCTTGAACCGGGCGGGGATCGAGGCTGCCGCGCTGGCACTTCCCGGCGGGGTGACCAAGGTTGTCCAATGGGGCGCCTCCGACGTCTATAAGGTCGGCGGCAAGGTGTTTGCCATCGTCGGTGACGAGTCGATCTCGTTCAAGGTCAGCGAGATCGCCTTCATGGTCCTGACGGAGAGCGGGGTCGGCCGTCAGGCTCCCTATTGCGCCAAGGGACAGTGGGCAGCGGTGAGCTTTGACGCCGCTGACGACAGTGACTTCGTCGATTGGCTAAAGACCGCCCATAGCTTGATCGCCGCCAAACTGACCAAGAAGCTGCGGGCTGAGTTGGGTCTTTAGGCTACTCTAGCAGGCGGCGGATATCGGCGATGGCGCGGGCGGCAGGCGACCGCCTCTGTCGCCAAGCCAACAAGGCCACCGCCCCGAGAGTCGCCGCAATGAAGGACCAAGGGCCGAACAGCCACGCGGCAGCGGCCAGCGCGAAATAGTAGCCGCGCACCCCCGCATTGAAGGCTGAAAGTGCCGGGTTCAACAGCCGCGCTGTGGCATCGCCGTAGGCGCTGGCAAAATTGGCTTCCACCACGTCTGGCACCGCACCCAGCGCGGCGAGACAATAGTTGATCTGACGGATCGACCAGATGAACGCCAACAGACCCCGTGCCAGACTGACTAGCACCAGGGCAATTTGACCCTCAAACAATAGGGGCGAGGATGTCTTGATCACTAACAGGCTAGAAGCCGAGGCGAAGGCCTTTTCGCCGCTGAACAAAGCCCCCGCTGTGGCCGCGATCAGGATCAAGTTGGACGAGGCAAAGAACGAGGCAGAGTTCAAGACGTGACCCAGAAGTTGTCCGTCCATGAAGCGGTTTTCCCGCCGCGCCATGTTTCGCATCCAGGCCAGCCGGATGATGGTCATATCGGTATTGATCAGCGATCCCCGCGCTGCCACCTTCAGAAGAGGCTCATAGGCCACCCAAGCGATCAGGAAAATCGCCAAGGCAACTAGGTCGAGAGGGTGAAGCATCAGGCGCATCAGTCCTCGACGATCAGGCTGTGTTCATTGGTATTTCGCAATCGCAAAGCAACGATCAGAGCGACGGCCATCACCACGGATACATAGATGTAGAAACCCTCAGCGTGACCTGCTGCCTTAAACCGAAACGCGACGTATTCTGCCGAGCCGCCAAACACGGAATTGGCTAAGGCATAGGGCAGGGCCACGCCCAGCGCCCGTACATGAGCCGGGAATAGTTCCGCCTTCAGCACGGCATTGACGGCCGTGTAGCCCGAGAGCGCGAACAATAGTGCCAGTACCAGGAAGAAGGCGGTCACCGCATCTTGTGTCACCGCAATCTGTGACATGACCGGATAGGTGATTAGTCCGCCCACCGCGAAGGCGAAGATTAGCATAGTTTTGCGGCCAATCCGATCCGAGAGTGCCCCAAAGGCGGGCTGCAATAACATATAGATCAGCAGCGAAGCGGCGCTGATGCTTGTCGCGGCGTCCTTGGAAAACCCTGAGGTGGTGACCAGGAATTTCTGCATGTAGGTGGTGTAGGCATAGAAGGCCAAGGACCCTGCTGATGTCAGGGCGAAGATGGTGGCTGCCTCCTTAGGGAACTTGCGGAATAACAACCAAGCCGAAGATTGTTCAGCGCCTGAGGCCTTGGCGGCCTCAAAGGACGGGCTTTCCACCAGCCCTATGCGGATGAAGAACACCACGATGGCCAGCAATCCACCGATGGCAAACGGGATACGCCACCCCCAGGCTTCGAGGTCAGCTGTCGGTAAGACATGCTGCAAGACGATCAGAACGCCAAGTGCCGTCAGTTGGCCCATGATCAGAGTCATGAACTGGAAGCTCGACCAGAAGCCGCGACGGCTCTTTCCGGCCATTTCGGACATGTAGGTGGCGCTGGCCCCGTATTCACCGCCGAGCGACAGCCCCTGGACTAGGCGAGCGATGACTAGGGCCACCGGGGCCATGGCTCCCCACACCGAATAGTCCGGCATGATCGCGATGGCGAACGATCCGGCGCACATTAGGGAGACCGACAAGGTCAGGGCGGCACGACGACCCGATCGGTCGGCATAGAGCCCCGTCAACCAGGCCCCCAATGGCCTAGCTAGAAACCCCACCCAGAACACAGCAGCTGTCTGCATCAACTGGGCGGTGTCGTCACCCTTAGGGAAGAAGTGTTTGGCGAAATAAAGCGCGAACGACGAATAGGCGAACCAGTCGTACCACTCGACCAAATTGCCGGCCGATCCGCCCAAGATAGCGCGTGCCCGTGCAAAAGGCGTGATGGTGGTACTGGTTGTCATACAAATGCCCCTCGCCGCAATGGGGGATAGCCTACGGCAACTTGCACCTAGCGCGAAGGCTTAGTCGGCGTAGTCGGCGGAGTGCAAACGAGCATCAGTATCTTTGACGCCCATTTTGTAGAGCACGCCGATGAAGGCACCCTTCACCCGCGGCAACAGGGCCAGGGTTGCGATCGCCAGCGGAATGACCGTAGCGGGGACAACATAAATCGGCGGTGCCTGCCAAATGATCGGGAAGAACAGCATCGGTCCAATGATCAAATGGCCGACCAGTAGGATCGTGAAATAGGCTGGACCATCATCAGCGGGATAGCGCGCTAGGTCATGGCCGCAGGCTTGGCAGACAGGTTCGACCTTCAGGTATTTCCAAAACAGCTTGCCCTCCCCGCAATGGGGGCAGCGACCACGCAGGCCGCGAGTCAGCGCTTTGAGCAAGGTCAAGGGAGGAGCCATAGCCGCTATATGGGCGCTCACAGCCCGAAACGAAAGGCCTCTAGCGCGTGGCGTCTTTGGCTGCTCCCGTCACGGCTTTGCCGGCCGCTTGAACGTCCTTGCCAACGCCCTCAACCGTATTACAGGCCGTGGTGGCCAGGGCAGTGGCGAGCGCCGCGAGAATTAGAATCTTGCGCATCGAAGGTTCTCCTGAGTTCGGTTTGTGCTGAGTCTAGGTCCAGCTCTAATCTGCGTCCATCTTAAGCGCCGCGATGAAGGCCTCCTGCGGGATTTCGACCTTGCCGAATTGGCGCATGCGCTTCTTGCCGGCCTTCTGCTTGTCCAACAGCTTACGCTTGCGGCTCATATCGCCGCCGTAACACTTGGCGGTAACGTCTTTGCGCAGGGCGCGGATGGTTTCCCGGGCAATGATCCGACCGCCAATCGCCGCCTGCAGCGGGATCTGGAACATGTGCGGACTGATCAGGTCCTTCATCTTCTCGACCATGCCGCGGCCACGCGCCTCTGCCCGGTCGCGGTGGACCAACATGGACAGTGCGTCCACCGGCTCGGCATTGACCAGGATCGACATTTTCACCAGATCGCCGACCCGGTAGCCCTCGATCTGATAGTCGAACGAAGCATAGCCCTTGGAGACGCTCTTCAGGCGGTCATAGAAGTCGAACACCACCTCATTGAGTGGCAGGTCATAGACTACCAGAGCACGCGACCCAACGTAGCTGAGCTCGCGCTGTTCGCCGCGTCGGTCCTGGCAAAGCTTGATGACCGAGCCCAGATATTCGTCCGGCGTCAGGATGGTGGCCTTGATCCAGGGCTCTGCAATGGTGGCGATCTTGACCGGGTCTGGCATGTCGGCCGGATTGTGCAGCTCGACTTCTGTACCGTCGGTCAGGCCGATTTTGTAGATCACGCTCGGCGCGGTGGCGATCAGGTCCAGATCGAATTCGCGGCTCAGTCGCTCCTGAATGATCTCCAGATGCAGCAGACCTAGGAACCCGCACCGGAAGCCAAACCCTAGCGCTGCGCTGGTCTCCATCTCATAGGTGAAGCTGGCGTCGTTGAGGCGCAGTCGCCCGATGGCGGCCCGGAGATCTTCGAAGTCGGCGGCGTCCACCGGGAACAGCCCGCAGAACACCACAGACTGCACTTGGCGGAAACCGGTAAGGGCGTGCTCGGTCTGGCGGCGCTCTTCGGTGATGGTGTCGCCGACGGCGGCGTCGGCCACCTGTTTGATCTGGGCGGTGATATAACCGATCTCGCCAGGACCAAGGCTCTCGACCTCAGTCTGCTTGGGGGTGAACACGCCGATCCGGTCGACTTGGTGGGTCGCGCCGGCATTCATCATGCGCACCTTCATGCCCGACTTCAGAACGCCGTCCAGTACCCTCACAAGCACCACGACGCCGAGATAGGGGTCGTACCAGGCATCCACCAGCAGGGCCTTCAGTGGGGCCTCTGCGTCGCCCTTGGGGGCTGGCAAGCGGGTGACCACGGCCTCCAAAACATCAGCGATGCCTTCGCCAGTCTTTGCCGAGCAGAGAATGGCCTCCGATGCATCAATGCCAATGACGTCTTCGATCTGCTGGCGGATGCGCTCTGGCTCGGCGGCAGGCAGGTCGATCTTGTTCAAGACCGGCACGATCTCGTGATTGTTGTCCACGGCCTGATAGACATTGGCCAGGGTCTGGGCCTCAACGCCCTGGCTGCTATCCACGACCAGGATCGAGCCCTCGCAAGCCGCCAAGCTGCGTGACACTTCGTAGGCGAAGTCCACGTGACCGGGGGTGTCCATTAGGTTGAGGATATAGGTCTCGCCATCGCGGGCCTTGTATTCCAGCCGAACGGTCTGAGCCTTGATGGTGATTCCGCGCTCGCGCTCGATCTCCATATTGTCGAGGACCTGTTCGGTCATCTCGCGTTTGGTCAGGCCGCCGGTCTCCTGGATCAAGCGATCCGAGAGCGTCGACTTGCCGTGGTCGATGTGGGCCACGATGGAAAAATTGCGGATATGGGAAAGGGGCGTCGTCATGCTGCGGGGGCTTTACCACATTCGCAGCGTTTCGCGAGGCCGGTCGGTCGTTGATGGTTAATCTGCCATTAATTGGCCGCGCGGCATTGAGAGACTTCAGGGTGGGTACCTTAGAGGATTTGGAACTATGGACCGTCGAACACTGATCGTTTCCGGCTTGGCTGCGGCAAGTGCCGTGCAGGCTGCCCATGCAGAACCTAAGGCGCGCTCGGATTATCCGACGGGTCAAGCTGCCGACACCTTCAGTCGTGACGAGGTAATCAATAGTGCATCGGACTTCCTCGGCGTCGGAGCCGAGGCCGTCGGCGGCGCTATTGAGCGGATTTTCCGAGAAAACGGTCGTCCCACGGCCTACATCGCCGGTGAGGAAGCCGCAGGCGCGGTTTCGGTCGGTGCCCGTTACGGTCGCGGCCTTGTCTATATGAAGGATAAACCGCCTCTCGAGGCCTTCTGGCAAGGTCCGTCTATTGGCTGGGATCTCGGCGGAAATGCCAGTCGGGTCTTCACCCTTTGCTACAATCTGCAATATCCCGACGCCCTGTTCCGGCGCTTTCCCGGTGTCGAAGGCTCTGCCTATCTGATCGGCGGGCTTGGGGTGAACTATCAGCGTGCCGACGACATCACCCTAGCCCCGATTCGGGCCGGGGTCGGCCTGCGCCTGGGGGCCAATGTCGGCTATCTCAGCTATAGCCGCAAACGCCACTGGTGGCCGTTCTAGAGGATAGAACCTGACACTGGAGTCCCGTTGGGTACCGCTTGGCGAACGTCCGCTTGCGGGCCTGGAACCGACCACCGTTTCCGACCCGTTGCGGACTTTCATGGATGCGACTGCATCGGCGAATCGCCGCAAGCTGGAACTCGCAACGGAGTGGGAGCCTGAAGATGACAGCCTATCTCGTGCTCGATCTCACGGTGAACGACCTCAGGGAATTCCTCCCCTATGTCGAAGCTATCCCGATCTTCATCGCCAAGCATGGCGGTCGCTATGCGTCCAAGGGTGCCAATCCTGTCGTCATGGAAGGCGACTGGTCACCTCAGCGCCTCGTCCTTCTTGAGTTCCCGTCGCGCGTCCACGCCCAAGCGTTTCTCGCGGACCCGGACGCCCAGGACTTGTTCG
>JANLPX010000077.1:0-11864 GCA_031367485.1 Alphaproteobacteria bacterium
GCCAGCCTTGGTGTCGGAATTGCGCAACGCCACTGCCGATCTCTTTCTGGAATACCTGGGTCAAAGCCCATTCCGATCAGAGCATTACAAGAATTTTCTGATCCAATCTTCCGCTGATCTGCTCGCCGAGGCTTCGGCGTCAGCCTTAGGCACTATAGGCGAATTTGGCCCTCCACAATCGGCCCTGTTTCGGGTGTTGATTGACGAATTTGGTTACGGCGTCCACGACAAGAAGCACAGCGTACTGTACCGCGCGACCCTCAAAGACTTTGGTCTCTGTCAAGAATACAACGCCTATTGGCCACTGTTCGACACCGTGACCCTTAGCCTGCACAACACAATCCACTGCCTCTTTCAAAATCCGCGACATTTCTTCCTTCAGGTGGGTTTCCTGCTGTTCGCCGAGACCAGCTATCAACGCTCCACGGCTCAACACTACCGCTACCTTCGCCAGTATCATCCTGATATCGACGCCCGCTATTTCGGCGAACATGCCCATATCGACCTGCATCATACGGCGATGGTGTTGGATGAGGTGGCCGCCCCGCTCATCGCGAAGTTTGGCGTCGAGGTCGGGGTCGATATCATTAGGGGTGCAGAGCTGACTCGCTCGGTATTTGCGGCCTCTGGAACCCATATGCTTGCTGTTAGTCAGGCTTTTGCCTTGGCGGTAGGGCAGGGCAAGGCCAGCTACGGTATGCTGCCACACGACGGACCGATCGGCAGATGCGTTACCCCCACCTCAGCGGCCAAAGGTGGGGATGGTCTAGTTCAAGTCGGTGGTCTTGGCGTTCTTGACCATGCCGCCGACTTCGCCGCGTTTCCAATTGGGTCCATTGGCCGACTTTTGGATGGGCCAGGGCCATGAACTCAGACCCCGCCACTTGGATCGGTCGGGACCTGCCGCCCATTTGGAATGACGGCGAGGCCTATTTCGTGTTGGGCCACGCTGGGTCGATCTATCTCGTTCGAAACCACTGCCCGCATCGCGGGGGCCCGCTCAAGTTTGGCCACGTGCAAGACGATCAGATCGTCTGCCCGATGCATCACAATGCTTTCTCGATTGCCACCCTGATCGCACAACCCACAACGGTGACGCTGATTGTGGCTGGGGAATGAGCGGGGTGCTGGCTCGAATACTTGGCGAAGGCGGGCACCTTAAGCTCGCCAATCTCGTCACACTGTCGCGTGGCTTGGCTGTGCTGCCGATCCTGGTCTTGCTGGCGAATGGTCATATGCAGTGGGCCATGCTTGTCTATTTGGCGGCCGCTTCGACCGATTTGATCGATGGCTGGTTGGCGCGCCGGAGCGGCCGGGCATCGGCGTTCGGGGCTCAGCTGGATGCCGCCGTCGATAATGTGTTCTCGGTGGGGATATTGGCCTTTTTGTTGATGGCTTATCCCGGCCTCCTGTCACGGCAGGGTTCGGCCCTAGTCATTCTATTTGGTGCGCCGATCGCCTATTTGGCGGTCTCATGGCTGATCACCCGGCGAATGATGATGTTTCACTTTTGGTCGGCGAAGGTCGGTGCTGTGCTGTTGTTCATCCTATGGCCCCTAATCGCGGGGACGGGATGGGAAGGGTGGATCGGCCTGACCGCCGCCGTGGTCGGGCTCAGTCGGCTGGAACAGGTGATGTTTATGCTGCGGGGTGGCGTGGAACTGGACGCCCCTCATGGCTGGGTCAGGACCCATCGCAGCTAAAAATGATCCAAGCAGGGCTTTGGTGCGTTGTGCGCTCAATGCCACGCAAATGCGTAGACGGAGCACGCGATGAAGCCGATTGAGTGGGGAGCCAAGACCGCCCAGATGCGCGGTCCGATCGTGCCGGGCCAAGGCCGTGACGCTAACGCCTTCGGGGCTTATGCTGGTGGATATGCGCTATATCGCGGCTTAGCCGAAGCGAGTGGAATTCTCGATCCGGGCCATCGGGCCAATCTGGCCGATACCGGCCCCGCAGTTCAGTTGGGCCCGTTCCCAGCGTGGTCGGACCGGGACAAGATCGTCACCTTTGATCCTTGGGGTCACCGCGTGGCCGAGGATTTTGCGGACGAAATCGCATCGGGCATGGACCTGCGCCCGACCATAGCCGTCGCGCAAGGACGTCTGCGGATGGGCGAAATATGCGATGCGATGGATCTGGGTCGGCTAAAAGCAGACGGTAAGATCCTCAACCGCGCGGGCGACATATCCGTGGTCAAGATCGCCATAGAGCCCGTCTGGTGGTTGCCGGGTATTGCGCGTCGTTTGGGGCTGGATGAAACCCACCTGCGTCAGGCGCTTCACCGGTCAAGCGGCGGCATGTATCCCGACCTGGTGAAGCGTCCCGACCTTGAGCTTTTCTTGCCTCCCATCGGCGGCACCAGCGTCTATCTGTTCGGCGACCTAGGCCAATTGGGAAAGGCCAACCAATCTGTCGCCTGTCGCGTGCATGACGAGTGTAACGGCTCCGACGTGTTCGGTTCTGACCTTTGCACCTGCCGACCCTACCTCGCATATGGGGTCGAGGAATGCATCGCCATGGCGCAGGCCGGGGGTCTGGGCGTCGTAGCCTATAACCGCAAGGAGGGTCGAGCGCTGGGTGAGGTGGTCAAGTTGCTGGTCTATAATGCGCGAAAGACTTGCGTGAACGGAGACCGTCCCGAAGCCTATTTTGATCATACTGAACAGGTCGCCGGCGTTCAGGATGCCCGTTTTCAGGACTTGTCAGTCGACGTATTGCATTGGCTGGGTATCTCGCGAATTGAACGCTGGATCTCGATGAGTAACCTCAAGCGTGACGCGGTAGCATCAGCAGGCATTGAGATTGTCCGGCAGGTCGCAATCCCCGAGACCCTTATTCCCGCGCACGCTGATGTGGAGATCGAAGCAAAGAAGGCGGCGGGATATTTTTCTGAGCCGGCTTAGTCGCGTCGGATTGCTTAGCTAGTCAACGCCGCAATTCTCGCGGCCTTCTCGACCACGACTTGGGCTTGCCGCACCGAGGCTAAGTCGATCATTCGGCCGTCCAGAACCACTGCTCCGCCCTTGGCATCTGCACCGAGAGCCTCGATGATCCGGCGCGCGTGGGCCGCCTCAGCGTCGCTGGGTGCGAAGGCTAAGTTTAGGATTGCGATCTGATCGGGGTGAATGGCCCACTTGCCTTCAAAGCCCATGGAAGCAGACCTTCGCGCACCGTGTTCAAGACCTCGGACATCCTTGAAGTCGCCGTAGGGGCCATCGACAGGCCGAATGCCCGCAGCCCGACACGCCACGACGATGCGGGCCAGGGCGTAGTGCCAGGGGTCGCCGAGATAGAGCGCGCGGTGGCCCTGGTCGTCAGGGTCGGCCAGCATCGCATAGTCTGCTACCGGACCGCCAATCGAGGTGCTGCGCGCGCCAATGGAGGCTGCGAAGTCGCCGGGGCCGAAATGCAGACTCTCGACGCGTGGGGAGGCGGCGGCAATGGCATCTACGTTCTGTAGTCCCTGAGCGGTTTCGATCTGCAACTCCAGTCCCAGGCGTTTGCGTCCCGTTGCGGCTTCGATTTGGCTGAGCAGGGTATCGACCACATGCACATCGGCAGCAGTGTTGATCTTGGGCACCATGATCAGGTCAAGGCGATCTCCGCCGCGCTCGGCCACCTCGATGAGGTCGCGGTACATGAAGGGGGTGTCGAGCGCATTGACCCGCACAGACACGGTCTTGCTACCCCAATCCAGCTCATGCAGGGCGGCAATCACCGTCTCACGCGCAGCGGGTTTGTCGGGAATGGCGACGGAATCTTCCAGGTCGAGCATTACGACATCGGCTGCGCAGAGTGCGGCCTTCTCCAGGAACCGGCGTTGCGAGCCAGGGACCGAGAGTTGGGAGCGGTTGAGGCGGATTGGGCGGTCGGTCATGTATCGGGGGTGTCGTAATATCTGAAGGAGCAGTTGGAGACTCGCTCGTCCCTTCTCCCCTTGCGCGAGAAGGTGGACGCCGGAGGGCGGTCGGATGAGGGGTCTTACTCCGCCATCCGCGTGCGGCTTAGCAAGATTACCTCAGAGGTTTGAGAGACCCCTCATCCGACCTTGCTCCGCAAGGCCACCTTCTCCCGCAAGGGGAGAAGGATCAAGGCCTACCTTGCGATCTTAATATGACCTTGGCAGGCCAAGCACATGTTCGGCTACGTAGGCTAAGATGAGGTTGGTGGAGATCGGGGCGATTTGATAGAGGCGGGTTTCACGGAACTTGCGCTCCACGTCATATTCTTCAGCGAAACCGAAGCCGCCGTGGGTCTGGACGCACATGTCGGCGGCCCGCCATGCGGCCTCTGATGCCAGCAATTTAGCCATATTGGCTTCTTCGCCCGCCGGTTCTCCGCGCTCATACTTGGCGGCGGCTTCTCGCATCAGCAGTTTGGCGGCGCGCACTTCGGCGTAGGCCCGCGCGATGGGGAACTGTACGCCCTGGTTCTGACCGATAGGGCGACCAAATACGACGCGCTCGCGGGCATAGTTCCGCGCCTTTTCCACGAACCATCGTCCATCGCCGATGCACTCTGCCGCAATCAGGATACGTTCAGCATTCATGCCGTCCAGAATGTAACGGAAGCCCTTGCCCTCCTCGCCGATGAGGCAGGCGGCCGGGACCTCCAAATCGTCGAAGAAGATCTCGGTGGTGGCATGGTTGAACATGGTGCGGATCGGCTTGATAGTCAGGCCGTTGCCTGCCGCCTGGCGCATATCCAGCAGGAAGACTGATAGGCCTTCAGTTTTGCGGATCACCTGATCTTTTGGCGTGGTGCGTGCTAGTAGAACCATGAGATCTGAGTGCTCGGCACGGCTGGTCCATACCTTTTGACCTCGGATCACATAGGTGGCGCCGCGCCGCTCAGCCGTGGTGTCGATATTGGTGGTGTCGGAACCGGCTGTGGGCTCGGTGACGCCAAAGGCTTGCAGTCGCAATTCGCCGCTGGCGATCTTGGGCAGCCACTGGCTCTTTTGAGCATCGCTGCCGTGTCGCAACACGGTGCCCATGGTGTACATTTGGGCATGGACGGCGGCCGCATTGCAGCCATTGGCGTGGACTTCTTCCAGGATGGCGGCGGCCGTCGCGAGGCTCAGGCCGCTCCCACCAAATGCCTCAGGGATCAGCACACCAAGTAGGCCCGCGTCCGTCATCGCTTTGACGAAGGTGGTCGGATAGGCGCGCTCGCGATCACATATACGCCAATACTCGCCGGGAAACTCCGCACAGAGACGGCGCACCGTCTCGAGGATTGGCTCAATGCTGGGGTCGGCCGCCGTTAGTCCGTCCATGCTCACCCGCCGCTGCTCAAAGGGTTGATCTCAAGGGTGACGCATATCGTCATCCGTTGTCCGGGCGCCAGAGCCTTGATGCCGTCACGGGTGCCGTTTGTGGAGCGATTGAGCGCATTATTGGCGTGGCTAACCGGCTCGATACAGGCATAATCTTGGCCAGGGGGCGCATAGACAACCAGATAATCCATCGGCGGCTGGGTCGTCATCGCAACATGGACGCCGCGCGAAGGCCACCAGATTTCTGCACCACCATTCCAGCCGGTGAACTGATGATCGACGGAAGGGGTCAGGGTCCGACCTTTGGTCCAGTCCCAAGCCTTGGGGGCTGCTGTCTGTGACGTCGGCAACATCTCTGCGTCATTTGGAAAGTAACCCTCGATTTGCGCGCGAAGCTGCATGTCGGCGGTACGGGGAAAATAGGGATGTAGCCCCAGCCCTGCAGGCATCGGTGTGTCAGCCCGATTTTCAATGCTGAGGGTCTGGATCAGGCGGTTTTGCCGCAGCTGATAAGTCTGCTCGGCCCGATAAGCCCAGGGCCATTCCCCCGCCGGGTGATCAAAACTGAGCTGAGCTGCGTTTACTGACTGCGCGGTACATTGCCACACCCTCTGCCAGCCCTGTCCATGAATTGCATGGGGTTGATCGGCAAGGTTGGGCGACAGGCTGACGATGCGACCGTCAAACTCAAACCGCCCAGCTGCGATCCTACCGCCGAAGGGAACCATCGGAAAACTGCCCAAGTCCAAGGGGTTTTCGGTCGTCAGGCCGTGGAGATCGGCCGGCTGAATGACATCAATGTCCCGCCATTTGAACGCAGCGATCCGGCCGCCTGCAGCCGGGGCGAGATGAAGCCGCAGGTCCCCATCGCACAGGGTCACCACATCCGCCGGTCGAATTCCCTGGATCACGCTCGAACATACCCCTTGGTAACCTAATCCCCACGCCTTGCGGTGATAGTGCCGACAGTAAGCGCTGGAGTGAATGCATGGACACGCAAATCGAAACCGAACGTCTGCGATCCCTCGCCAGCTATCGCATTTTGGATACTGCTCCAGAGGTCGGGTTTGATCGCCTCACAGCTTTGGCGGCCGATCTGTTCGACGCGCCGATGGCCGTTGTGTCACTTCTCGACGCTGATCGTCAGTGGTTTAAGTCGCGGTTCGGGATCGAAGGGCAATCCACACCGCGAGACATTTCGTTCTGTACACACGCCGTCGAGCTTGGACCCCATGCCGTCATGGTGGTCGAAGACGCGGCGCACGACGCGCGATTTGTCAACAATCCCTTGGTTACCGGTGGTCCGAAAATTGGCTTCTACGCTGGGGCAGTCTTGACCGGGGCTGACGGTTTGAACCTGGGCACGTTGTGCGTGATAGACACCAAAGCCCGAGCTACACCCGACCCCGCAGAGCTCCGCCGCTTGCGCGCCTTGGCCGACATGGTTGTCGATGAATTGGAACTGCGCCGCTCTACGCGACTTGCAAGCGAGCGGCAGAGCCTGCTTGAGATGGCCGAGCGGATGTCAGGTGTCGGCAACTGGCGTTACGAGGTCGCGGACGGTTCGGTCATATGGTCGGATGAAGTCTATCGTATTCACGGCGTTACCCGTGAAACCTTCGACCCTATGCTGGACAGCGCGATTGCCTTTTATCATGAGGATGACCAGGCCCGTATTGAGCACTATCTGACTGAGGCTGTACGCACCGGTAAGGGCTTTGAGTTCGAACTTCGTATTGAACGCACAGACGGCGAATTGCGCGCCGTCGTCTGTAAGGCCGACGTAATCATGGGCGATAAGGGGGAAGTGACCGCTATCTGCGGGGTGTTCCAAGACGTCACCGAGCAAAACCGCATTCTGGCCAAGGTGCAGCGCAGCCAGGAAAAATACCGGTTTCTGACGGATAATATCGACGATGTGATCTGCCGCATCAAGTTGGACGGATCGAGTAGTTATGTCTCGCCAGCGATTGAAAAATTGCTCGGTGTTAAGCTCTCTGAAATCAGCGGGTTGAACGCGCTGGATTTCATCTACGAGCCTGACCGGCCGCAAATCGCGCGCCTGTTCAAGGACCTGAAAACGAACGCGGTTGCGCGCACCTTGCAATACCGCGCACTGCACAAGAATGGATCTCCTGTTTGGGTCGAAACCAGCGTCAAGATGATCGACTCTGGTCCCGATAGTGTCCCTGAGATGGTGGCGGTCATTCGCGACATCACCAAGCGCAAGGCGCTTGAAGCCGAAATGGGCCAGGCGCGTGATGAAGCTGAGGAGCACGCGCGGCGGGCAGAATTCGCTGAATCAATTGCCGGACTGGGCCATTGGCGTCTGGATGCAGAGACTATGACCATCAATTGGTCGGCGCAGATGTACAGCATCTATGGTCTTCCCAGAGACGCGCCCCTCGATCTTACTGAGTTAATGGGTATGACCCACCCTGAAGATGCTGAGGCGGGCTTTATCCGCGTTCAGGATCAGCTCCTGGCCGGTACGCCAGACGAACACTCCAATACCCGGATCGTGCGGGCTGACGGCACGGTTCGTCACCTGCAGGGGGCGTCCCGCGTAGAGCGGAATGCCAACGGCGAGGTGGAAACCATCGTGGGAACCGTCGTCGATATTACCGAGCAAAAACTCGCTGAAATCGCGATCGCCAAGAGCGAAGCTAACTTCCGGTCGTTAGCTGAGAATTCTTCCGACATCATTGTACGCTTTGGGCGCGATGGCCTTATCCGCTACATTTCGCCAGCCTGCCGGGTCCTGGGTGTTGATCCTGAGGAGGCCGTGGGCCAATCCATCATTAAGTTGGTGGCACCAGACCACATGGATAAGTCTGTGGCTTTGATGGAGGGCATCTTCAAAGGTCTCGAGGTTAACCCCGATGGTCGTCGACTGCACCGCCTGCTGGACAAGGCCGGTCGCGAATTCTGGTTGGAGGGTAGTCCAAAGGCAGTTCGCGACGTCGACGGCAACGTTGTTGAAGTTGTCAGCGTTATGCGAGACGTAACGGCGACCCAACAGGCTGAGCAAGCCTTGGCTAATAGCGAACATCGTTATCGTCGCCTGGCCGACAGCGCGCCCGATATCATAAGTGAAAGCGATCTCAACGGGTTGATCACCTATATGTCGCCAGCACTGCTGGCGGTGACAGGATTTGCGCCGGAAGAGATGATCGGGCGATCATCGTTTTCGATCATGCACCCAGATGATGCGCATGGCGTCATCGAGATGTGTAAGACCGTCTTTGAGTCAAAGGGTACCATCGCCGCATGGCCTGTCGAGTTTCGCGCGCGCCATAAGGCGGGGCACGAAATCTGGTTGGAGTGCAAGCCTACCCTGGTGTCCGATCCAGCTACCGGCCGCTATGTGGGGCTGATCGATATTATCCGCGACGTGTCGCCGCGTAAAACCCTAGAGGCCGAATTGCGCAAGGCCCAGGCCGAAGCGGAGGCGGCGGCAGCTGTCAAAGGCGAATTCCTGGCCAATATGAGCCACGAGTTGCGCACGCCGCTGACCAGTATCATCGGCTTTACGGCACTGGCGGTAGAGCAGCCCGAATTGGGTGACACGACCCGCGGCTACGTAGAACGTGTGGCCACGGCTAGTCGTGCGTTACTCTGCACGGTCAATGACATACTGGATTTTTCTAAACTGGAAGCAGGGCAAGTAACATTCTCCCCTGCACCAGTAGGCCTAGCGAAACTCACTCAGTCGACCTTGGATTTGTTTGCACCGTTATCGGGTGCCAAGGACCTCAAACTGACTTTGGAGACCGATGACCCTATCCTGCTGATCGATGGGGACCGGGTACGCCAAGTCCTGCTCAATCTTGTCGGCAATGCCGTGAAGTTCACGGACCAGGGCAGCGTTACACTGCGTGCCAGCTACGACTTGGAGAGCGGAACCCTAGAAGTTGGCGTCACCGATACCGGACCGGGGCTGTCGTCAGAACAGATTGATAGTTTGTTCAAGCGCTTCTCGCAGATCGATGGCTCGCTAACGCGAGCGCATGGAGGAACTGGCCTTGGTCTGGCCATCTGCAAAGGGCTGGTCGAGGCTATGGGTGGCGAAATCGGCGTCGAGAGTACACTCGGACAGGGCAGCAGGTTCTGGTTCCGCATCCCAGCTCCACAAGCCTTACTGGTACCAAATGCTATTCCGACCGGTCAGGAAGCCATGGGGCTGGCGGGCCTGCGCGTTCTCGTCGCTGACGACCATCCCGCCAACCGCGAACTCGCTCGGTTGTTCTTAACTGGATTAGGCGTCGAGGTCACTGAGGCTTGCGATGGCTCTGAGGCCGTGGAGCTATCCCAGGTAACACCCTTTGATTTGATCCTAATGGACCTGCGAATGCCTGGCATGGACGGTGTTGAAGCCATGAACGCCATTCGTGGCTCGGCGGGCCTAAACGATGCCATCCCCATTTTGGCTTTCACGGCTGATGCGGATGACGCGACGATTGCGCGTTTGGCGACGCTTGGCTTTGAGGCTGTGGTTCCCAAACCATTGAACCCTGGGGCGCTGATGGCGGCTATCACACGGGCGCTTAGTTTCGAGGCGACGGCTGATTTCCGCGCTACAGCCTGATCCTAAAGACAGTTGTATCTAGGCACCGAATTCTGGAAAGAATTGGTGGGTGCAGTAGGATTCGAACCTACGACCCGCTGATTAAGAGTCAGCTGCTCTACCAACTGAGCTATGCACCCGTACCGGTCTGATAGCGCAAGCTACTCGACGGCGAGGGCGCGGAACATACTGCAAGTGCTTGCGAAAGCAAGTCACCACGGGGACGCATTGATATGGCGCGGCGAGACCTGACCGGGGCGGTGGATTTCGGCTATCTGGAACGCTTTGCGGCCCACGATGCCACAGTGATTGACGAGGTACTGGCGTTGTTCCGTGAGCAGGCCCAAATGTGGTCAGCGCTGCTTGATCCGGCCTCCGAAGGATGGCGCGACGCGGTCCACACCATCAAGGGGGCTTCACGCGGGATCGGAGCCTTCCAACTGGGTGACGTCTGCCAAATGTGTGAGATCGACGGCGAGGTCGGCATAGACGGTGTGCGTGACGCTCTGGACATCGCCCTGGCCGATGTTGCCGCCTATGCCCATGAGCGGGCGTTGCAGTCGCTGAGGGGCCCTACAGTTTAAGTCTCGCTGGTATGACGCTTAGGGCTGCTCGGCCACCGGGAACTGCGTCCGCGACCAATCGTCGATCCAACGTCGCAAGCTTTCCGCTATGCCTAACCGCCAAGGCTAGCAGATAGCTATCGGTGACCTGGCTGGATGACAGGAGGCGTCCTGGTTCGAACGCGCTCGCCGAAATGATGCTAATGTCGTCCGGCCAAAAGGTGTGGCCCGGCAGGGTACAGAGCCCAATCAATAGCGGGGCGACGGCTGCCGGGCTTCCCGGCGAATTGGGGTAGTTCTTGTGTCCCACAATCCTCAGGACGCCATTCTCGGTAAGAGGGCAGGTGGCCCAAGCTTGTTTGCCCAGTTCTTCAAACCAGTCATGGGCTGCATCATGTTGCACATGGCCTGGATCGATCAAGGCAATGAGCACATTCACGTCCAGAAGATAGGGCGTCACGGCAATTCGTCTGCGAGCCGCTTGACGAGTTCAAGAGTTGCAGGCCGAGCGTCAGGCTGTTTTGGCAACAAGGGAACGCCATTGCGGGTGGTTGCGGCGGGGCCCTTTGGCCGGAGGGTCTCGCGCGCCAAGTCAGAAACCACCTCTCCCAGGCTTCGCCCCTGACGCGCGGCCAGACCCTTGGCTACTGCCAGAATGTCGTCGTCTATTGTGAGCGTCGTGCGCATGGAGCAATCCTCCTCAAGGCGCATCATGCATCACGCATCAATGAAAATCAAATAAACGGCTGGCTAGGGGCCTACCGACAAAGCCACCGCAGCGAATCTGCAAAGACCGCGCCACCATGCCGCAGATTGTGCGAACCGGTGCCGTAGTCGAACCGGTAATCATAGCCTGCAAAGTCCAACGCCTTAGCTAGAGTCTGGTTGGCCAGCGGCCAATCTCCGATCACATTGGTGGCGTCGTTGGTGCCGTCTTGCAGATAGACCCGTAGCGGCTTGGCCGGGGTGACGCCGACCATATAGGCGTAGTTGTGCCCGCCGAGGATGTTGACGAACGAACCGCAATGGCTGAGCACGCGGCGGAACTGGTCGGGAAATTGCCAAGCCACAGTAAAGGCACAGATGCCGCCGCTGCTGATCCCGCAGATGGTGCGATGCTCGGGGTCCTTGGTCAGGATCAATCCCTCGCTAGCCTCGACGAACGGCAAGACTTCCTCAATGAGAAAACGCCCGAAGTCTGGGGTCAGGGCGTCATATTCGCTGCGCCGCTGGGCCGCGGCCGCCGCGTTGATCTCAGCGCGGCTTTTGGCGGGATCGGTTGGCGCGTGGCCAGGATTGACGAAAACGGCCACGGTGGGCGCGATGGAACCGCTGGCATGCAAGCTATCTAAGACGTTAGCCGCACGCACCGCGCCCTTGGGATCAAGGTAGCTCGCGCCATCATTGAACACGATCAGATTGGCCGGATGCTCGCGGTCCAGGCCATGGGGGA
>JANLPX010000134.1:0-3739 GCA_031367485.1 Alphaproteobacteria bacterium
GCAGAACCAACTGGGTCCAAAGATCCCCCTCGAGGGCACCCTCAGGCAGATGCAGTTCCAGCACCATGATCGTGACGATGATAGCGATCACGCCATCGCTAAACGCCTCAACCCGTCCGCGCCCGAACGCTTCCTTGGCCATTTACCTGTTCCCCGTTTGGGGGACTTAACCGGGGATTGCGAGCCCTTGTCCAGCCCGCGCTTCAACATCCCTCGCGCCCACGGCTTCACCGCAGGCCGAGCAGGTGGTGACCGGGCTAAAGTCGCACCCACAACCCTTGTGTCGATGCAGCATCGGCGGCCCGGCGTCTCCCGCATAGAACCGGTCCCCCCAATGAACGATCGCCAGGATCAGCGGGTGCAGGGCCAAGCCCTTTTCGGTCAGGCGGTATTCGTACCTCACAGGCTTGGTCTGATAGGCCACCTTGGTCAGTACGCCCTCGTCGGTCAGATGCTTCAACCGGGCCGCAACCAGGGTTCGCGAAATGCCCAGACGGTCTTGAAACCCCTCGAACCGTCGCACGCCTAAGAAGCAGTCGCGCAGGACCATCAAGGTCCACCGGTCGCCGATGACCGCCGTTGTCCGTGCCACCGAACAGACCTGATCGGCCAAATCATCCCACTTCATTTTGGTCTCCACTTGACCCAAGACCAATTCACTAGCATGGTCAGTCCAGAAATTAAACTGAGTATTGATCATCATGGCCGCGCCCACGTCAAATCCCCCAAGAGGGGCCTGCCTGATCGTCGGAGTAGGAGAGGGCGTCGGTGGCGCTATCGCCAAGGCCTTCGCCGCTGAGGGCTATGCCGTCTGCATCACGCGGCGGGCCCGAAACCTAGATCAGCTGGAGGCTCTGGCCGGTGAAATCCGCGCAGAGGGCGGCACGGTCCACGCCTTTGGATGCGACGCGCGATCCGAGGATGAAACCGTCGCCCTGTTCGATAAGATCGAAGCCGAGATCGGACCGCTCGAGGTGGTGGTCTTCAACATCGGGGCAAACGTTCGGTTCGGCATTGTCGAGACCACTAGCCGAGTCTTCCACAAGGTCTGGGAAATGGCCTGTTTCTCCGGCTTTTTAGCTGGGCGTGAGGCAGCCAGGGTCATGACACCTCGCGGTCGCGGAACCATCCTTTTCACCGGCGCTACCGCCTCGGTGCGCGGCGGCAAGGGCTTCTCGGCCTTTGCCGCGGCCAAGGCCGGTCTGCGTGCGCTCGCCCAATCCATGGCGCGCGAACTCGGACCTGTCGGCATCCATGTGGCCCATATCGTGGTCGACGGGGCCATCGACGGCAATTTCACCCGCGCCAACCGCACCAATGTGCAAGACCTGCTGGACAGCGACACCATCCTCAAACCCGAGGTGATCGCACAGAATTACGTCTGGCTGGCCCATCAACAACGCTCGGCCTGGACCCATGAGTTGGACCTGCGCCCCTGGTCCGAGACCTGGTAGGAGACACCAAAATGGCCAAAACCCTCGACTTCATTTTCGACTTCGCTAGCCCCAACGGTTATCTCTGCTGGAAGGTCATGCCCGGTATCGTTGAGCGCACGGGTGCCAGCGTGAACGTCATGCCTTGCCTGCTTGGCGGCCTGTTTAAGCTCACCGGCAATCAGGCCCCGATGACGGCCTTTGGCGGGATAAAAGGTAAGCTGGCCTATGAGGGTCTGGAGACCCGCCGGTTCATCGCCGCCCACGGGCTCGGCGCTTTCAAGATGAACCCCCACTTTCCGATAAATACCCTGCTGATCATGCGCGGCTTCATCGCGGCGCGCCGACTGGGGGTTGGCCCGGCCTATATGGAGGTCGTGCTCAAGGCCATGTGGGAAGACGGCCAGAAGATGGATGATCCGCAAGTCGTCGCCCAGGTGTTGACCGCTGCTGGCCTCGACGCCAAGGCCATTCTGGAAGCCACCCAAGATCCAGAGGTCAAAGCCGAGCTGGGGGCCAATACTGACGCTGCCGCAGCGCGCGGCACCTTCGGCATCCCCACCTTCTATGTGGGTGACGAGATGTTCTTTGGCAAAGAACGCCTTGGCCAGATTGAGGCGCTGCTGGCAACCTAGCCCCATCGACAAACCCGCCCTGGTCGGCTTTGGTGTGCGCCCCGGCGATTTTCCCGCCAGGGCCACTTACCTGCGCCATTTCATTCAGGGATAATTTTCAGACATGCCAAAAATGTTGCCAGAACCCACGCCGGAGACCCGGCATTTCTGGGAGGGTTGCCGCGACGGCGAGCTACGCCTCCAGCGTTGTGTCGCCTGTAAGCACAGCTATTTCCCGCCAAGGGCCTTCTGCCCCAAATGCGCTAGTCGCGAGGTCGAGATCTACCCTGCCAGCGGCAAGGCAACCCTCTATTCCTTCGTGATCAATCACCGCCCGCGCCCGGACATGGGTACTGAGCCTCACTCCATCGCCGTCGTCGAGTTGGCCGAGGGTCCGCGCATGATGACCAACATCATCGGCTGCCCACAGACACCGGAGGCCCTGCAACTGGACATGGCTGTCGAGGTGGTTTTCGAAAAACAGAATGACGACATCTCCCTTCCTCTCTTTCAACCTGTGAAGGGCTAAACCGCCATGAAACCCAATTCCGTAGCGGTCGTTGGGGCCGCCGAAACCACCAAGATGGGTAAGATACCGGACGTCTCGGTCATCGGCTTGCACGCTGATGCCGCGCTCAATGCCATGAAAGACGCAGGCCTCAAGCCCAGCGACATCGACGGCGTGGCCTGTGCCGGCATCTCACCCGTAGACCTCGCCCACTATATGGGCATCACGCCCACCTATGCCGACGGCACCAGTGTCGGCGGCTGCTCGTTCATGCTGCACGTCCGCCATGCGGCTGCGGCGATCAATGAGGGCCTCTGCAAAACCGTGCTGATCACCCATGGCGAGTCTGGCCGTTCCCGCGTCGGGGCTGGGGGCTTTGGCCGCGCACCGTCCAGCCTGATGGGCCAGTTCGAAATGCCCTTCGGCGCCGCCGGTCCGCCGACCATGTTCACTCTTCCGGTCATGCGTTACCTCAAGACGCGCGGCTACACAGAGCGTGACTTGGCCATGGTGGCGGTGATCCAGCGTGAATGGGCCGCGCTCAACCCGCGCGCCAGCTTCAAAGACCCAATCACGGTCGATGACGTGCTGAACTCCGACATGATCGCCTGGCCATTCCGCAAGCTGATGTGCTGCTTGGTCACCGACGGTGGCGGCGCGCTGATCCTCACCAGCGCCGACCGCGCCAAGGATTTCCCGACCAAGCCGGTCTATATCCGCGGCACCGGCGAAAGCGTCGAAACCCCGATGGTCAGCCAGATGGAGGACTTCAACTCCTCCAAAGCCTTCCGCGTCTCGGGCAAGAAAGCCTTCGACGAAGCCAGTATCAGCCATGCTGACGTCGACCACCTGATGATCTACGACGCCTTCGCCCACTTGCCGCTCTATGGCCTAGAGGACCTCGGCTTCTGCAAGCCCGGTGAAGCCGCCGGCTTCATCAATGACCGCAACACCGCGATTGGCGGCAAACTCCCGCTCAACACCAATGGCGGGGGCCTCAGCTACATGCACTCCGGCATGTACGGCATGTACGCATTGCAAGAGAGCGTGCGTCAGTTGAGAGGCACCGCAGCCGCGCAAATCAAGGACGCAAAAATCAGCGTCTCCCACGGTGTAGGTGGAATGTTCGCCGCCAGCGGTACGGTGATATTCGGCAACGAAAAGTAGCGGAGTTTCCGCGACTT
>JANLPX010000155.1:0-1526 GCA_031367485.1 Alphaproteobacteria bacterium
CAGGAAGGCCGCTGGGCCAAAGAATCCCTCCTTGGAAATCTCCCGCTCAAAGGTGCCGGGCGGCATGTCGGCATGGGCTTGGCGGGAATGGGTGCCCTGGCCGCCGCGTACCGGGATCCAGGTCTTAGAAGACGCCATCAGGGTTCATCCTTGTAGATGCTGACAATCATCGGCTGGCCCTCTGCTGCACGGGCCCGGTACATGCCCGACGTATTGAAGCTTCAAGCCATCTGGCCGTCGGGCGAAACCGCAATGACCCCGCCGTCACCGCCCAGAGCGGCGAGCTTGTCTTGGATAACCTCATCAACAGCAGCCTGCAGGCTCATGCCCTTCAGCTCAACACGCGCTGCAATGGCGTGGGCCACGGCCAGTCGAATGAAATACTCACCGGATCCCGTCGCCGAGACGGCGCATGACGCATTGGAGGCATAGGTGCCCGCCCCGATGATCGGCGAGTCGCCGACCCGCCCCCAGCGTTTGCCGGTGATCCCGCCGGTCGAGGTTCCCGCCGCGACATTGCCCGCCCGGTCCAAGGCCACCACGCCGACGGTGCCGTGTTTGCCTTCATCATGGACGAGTTCTGTCTTGGGCAAGTCAAAATCACCCAGTGGCTTTTCCGGGATCGGCATCCCCTCGGCGACCAGAAACCGCTCCAAAGAGCGCCACCGTTGCGGCGCGTAGAAATAGGCCGGATCTGCCTGTTCAAGACCCTGGCTGGTGGCAAAGTCGTCGGCTGGTGCGCCAATCAGCATCACGTGGGGCGAATGGGCCATGACGGCCCGCGCTAGGCTGATGGGATGTTTCGTCTGGGTAATCCCGGCTACGGCCCCAGCCTGCAAAGTCGCACCATCCATGATAGCGGCGTCGAGTTCGTTACGCCCCTCCGCTGAGAACGCCGCGCCGCGTCCCGCATTGAACAGCGGATCGTCCTCCAGCAGGCAAATCGCGGCCTCGATGGCGTCGAGCGCTGAGCCACCCTTTTCTACTATGTTGGCACCCACCTGAGTCACATGGGCAAGGGCGGCGCGATAGGCCTGCTCCTGCTCAGGCTTCAAGCGGCTGCGCTCAATGACGCCCGCACCGCCATGGACCACAATTGCCCATTTCCCAGACGCCATCTCAAATCAACCCTTCACGGTTGGCAGCACACCCCTTAGAATTTGGTCCAGTTCGATAGACTCGAACAGGGCCTTGAAGTTTCCTTCTCCGAACCCCTCATTGCCCTTACGCTGGATCAGCTCAAAGAAGATCGGCCCGATCATGTTCTCAGTGAATATCTGTAGCAGCAGGCCCTGACCCTGGGTTGGGGCACCATCCAACAGGATGCGGTCGGCCCGCAGCCGGGCGACATCCTCGCCGTGGCCTGCAACCCGCGCATCAATGCCATCGAAATAGGTGTCGATAGTATCCTGAAACACCACGCCGCCCGCCCGCATGGTCTCGACAGATGTAAAGATGTCGGAGGCACCTAAGGCGATATGCTGAATACCCTCTCCCTTATAGTCCTTCAGGAATTCTTCGATCTG
>JANLPX010000191.1:0-22250 GCA_031367485.1 Alphaproteobacteria bacterium
ATTTCGAGCCCCGGACGGCAACGTCCGGGGCTTTTGCGTTTGGGTCGGGTCTGGGCCAGGGTGGTTACAGGATAACCAAGAGGGGACCCGATATGGCCTTTGATCCATCTGAGCTTCCAGTGATCCGTCTCTGGCCTGACGGTCCACCGCGCGTCTTGCCCGATGTCGGCCCTGAGAGCGAATATCGCGCGCTGTCTGGTGCAGCGGCTGGTACCACGATGTTGCGTAATGTCTCGGATCCGACCTTGACGGTCTTCCGTCCTGATGCCGATAAGGCTAACGGAGTCGGCGTCATCATCTGCCCTGGTGGCGGGTGGCGGATCCTGGCCTGGCAACATGAGGGGATTGATGTCGCCAACTGGCTGGCCGAGCGCGGGTACACCGCGTTCTTGTTGAAATACCGCGTGAAGGGCACGCCAACGGACGATGAGCACTTCTTCGCGCAGATAGCAAAGATGGCGCGCACCGCGCCCGTGACTATTCCGGCGGCCGAGGCCCCGCGTAAGCTAGATCAGGTAATTGGGGACGACGCGACACGTTATGCCCGCGAGATCGCCGCTGAGGATGGCCAACGAGCCGTCGAAATTGTGCGGACCCATGCCGCCTCTTGGGGCGTTGACTCCACTCGCATTGGTATGATGGGCTTCTCCGCTGGGGCTTTTCTCACCATCGATGTCGCTATGAATCAGCAGGGTCCGCCCCTCGCGTTCGTCGCGCCAATCTACGGTGGCGAAACTGGAGGACGGATCATCCCCGCCGACGCGCCACCGCTGTTCGCCGCCGTCGCACAGGATGATCGCAGGTTCTTCAAGATCGTGGAGGGGCTATATGCCGATTGGTCGAACGCCGACCTGCCCTCTGAACTCCATATCTTCTCTAAAGGCGAACACGGGTTCGGTATGGTCAAACAGGGTTTGCCGGTGGATCGTTGGATTGATTTGCTGGGTGATTGGTTGGCCGATCAGAGGCTAGGTTAGCCATGACGTTCCAAGCCTATATCGACAATATCCGCACCAAGACCGGCAAGACCCCCGCCGACTTCAGGGCGCTAGCTGAAGCGAAGGGATTGCTGGCTCCCGGCACCAAGGCTGGCCAAGTCACTGCTTGGCTGAAGGAAGAATTCGGCCTTGGCCACGGTCACGCCATGGCCATCTATGCGACTTTCAAGGGGAAGACTTCCTAACAGGCATCAAGGAACTTGACATATATTTCCATTGATTAGAAAATATTGTGGAAATCCGTAACAATAAGGATCGACGGCATGGCACATCTCAGCTCCGCCCTGTTCTATCGCGATCCCCGAGCCGCCCTGGCTTGGCTCGAGAAGGCTTTCGGGTTTGAAGTCACCATGCTGATCGAGACGGCTGACGGTGAGGTCGCCCACTCCCAGATGACCTATGGCGGGAGCACCGTTATGATCGGGTCAGAGTGGTCCGCCGATCACCAGAGTCCGGCTTCTGTAAACGGCCGTAACACCCAAACCGTGCACATTCAGCTCGACGACGATATCGAGGGCCACTGCCAGCGGGCGCGAGACGCGGGGGCTGACATCGTCGCTGAACTCGAAGATCAGTTCTACGGTGATCGGACGTATCGTTGCCGCGATCCCGAGGGTCACATCTGGACTGTTTCCCAGACCACCAAAGTGGTCAGTCGCCAAGACGCTGAGGTGGCATCGGGTCTCAAGATCACGGGGTGGATGTGACCGAATTTAATCTGGAAACGACCTACCTGAGCCTGGATGGCCAGGGTGCGGTTGTCGAGCACGCCGGTGGCGACGCATTTTGGCAATCCATCGACGGTAATACCGACTTGCTGTCGACCTTGGTCACAGTCTCGCCCACGGATTGCGATTGGCCCCATTGGGAGATGCACCCGCAGGGCGATGAAATACTGATCATGTTGGAGGGCACTCAAACCCTCGTCCTGGACCGCGGCGGCGAGGTCAGCGAGCACGTCATGATACCCGGTGTCACCTTCGTAGTGCCGGCGGGCGTTTGGCACCGCGCTAAGATCGCTGAGCCGACCCGGATGTTAGCGATCACCTACGGCGCGGGCTCCTGCCATCGGTCCCTATGATGGCGACCAACCCCGCGATTGATCAAACCCTGGCGGCCTTAGCTGATCCCTCTCGCCGAAAAGTCGTTGATCTCCTCAGTGCCCGCCCGCATCAGGCCGGAGAACTGGCCAGAGCGCTCAACGTCCAACCTCCGGCCATGAGCCGCCACCTCCGCGCCCTCAAGGTCGCAGGCTTGGTGGAGGAGTCGCATCCCGAGTTCGATGCCCGGGTCCGCATCTATGCCTTGAGGCCCCAACCCATGGTCCATTTGATCCACTGGCTAGCGGCTGCCGAACGCATGTGGTCCGAACAACTCGTGGCCTTCAAGGCGCATGTCGAGCAGGAGACAAATGTTTCGGGATAGGTCGCCTCGGGTCTCCTTCTCCCCTTGTGGGAGAAGGTGTCGTGCGAAGGTACGAGGGATGAGGGGTTTTGCTCCGTCATCCGCACTCTATGGGATATTCAGATCACTGAAATCTGAGCAACCCCTTATCCGACCGCCCTTCGGCGGCCACCTTCTCCCGCAGGGGGAGAAGGGGTGTTGTGAGGCAACTCGTTTCTATGACGTCTAAGGTTTACATCGCCCTGCGGGTGAAGGCCTCGCCCGAGCGGGCTTTCACCGCCTTTGTCGAGAATATCGGCCAGTGGTGGAAGCCGAACGGCCTATTCCAAACCACGCCTCGCGCGCCGGGTGTCCTGACTTTCGAGCCAGGGCAGGGCGGTCGGCTCATCGAAACTCTGGCCAACGGCAAAGTCTTCGGAATCGGCGCGATCCTGACCTGGGACCCGCCCCGCAGCCTGACGTTCACCTGGCGCCAAGCCAACTTCCCGCCAGATCTCAAGACCGAGGTGGAAGTTCGCTTTGAACCCGTCGGTGATGAGACCCGCATCAGTGTTGAGCATCGCGGCTTTGATCAAGTCCCCGCTGAAAGTGTCGCCCGTCACGGCTTCCCCGATCAGGTCCTTCAGATGCGCCTAGCGGAGTGGTGGCAGATGTTACTCGGCTCCCTGAGCGAAGTAGTCAGTTGATCAGCGCAGGGCTCTGTCTCATTGTGATGTCCAGAGGATATTTATGACCGACCAAGCCACGCCGACGGGCCGCCAAGCCGCTTTCCGGTTCATCTTCGCCTCGGCGCTGATGAACTCAATATCGTTCGGTATCATGATCCCGGTGTTGCCCAATCTGATCAAGCACTTCACCGGTGGCGATACGGCGGAAGCCTCGCAACTGAACGGCCTTTTCGCGGCCACCTGGGGGGTTATGCAGCTGTTCTTTGGGCCGCTGTTGGGCATGTTGTCAGACCGCATAGGGCGGCGGCCGGTCTTGCTGATTTCGACCTTCGGCCTGGGGGTCGACTTCCTGTTTATGGCCTTTGCGCCCAGCCTTGCCTGGCTCTACCTCGGGCGGATCCTCAACGGCATGACTGCGGCCAGCTTCTCCACGGCTGGTGCCTATGTGGCCGATGTCACCAAGCCTGCCGACCGCGCCAAGACCTTCGGCATGATGGGTTCAGCCTTCGGGTTTGGATTCCTAATTGGTCCGGCGTTGGGCGGGTTTCTCGCGGGCCCAGCCATGACCGGCGTGTTGGGCGACTTCGCGCTGCGGGTCCCGTTCCTGGTGGCTGCAGCCCTTACAGCCATTAACTTCCTGTACGGCTATTTCGTCCTGCCAGAGTCCCTGGCCAAGGAGAACCGGATCACTACCTTTGATTGGCGCAAGGCTAATCCCATCGGCTCACTCGCCTTCCTGCGGGCACGAGGTGATCTCTTCCCGCTCAGCATGGTCAACTTCCTGTTCCAGCTGGCCCATACGGTACTGCCCTCGATCTTCGTCCTCTATGGCGGCTATCGCTACAATTGGGGCAGCGACATCATCGGCCTGACCCTGATGTTCACAGGACTGCTGGGCATCTTGGTTCAAACCCTGCTGGTTGGCCCTGTAGTCGCCAGGATCGGTGAACGGGGCGCGCTTCTGTTGGGAACGATGGGCGGCGCTCTGGGTTTCTTCCTCTACGGATTGGCCCCGACCGGTTGGTCATATGTGGCTGTGGCCCCCATTTTCGCGCTCATCAATTTCACTGGCCCGGGACTGCAAGGCCTGATGACACGTCGGGTCGGACCTAGCGAGCAGGGGCAACTTCAAGGCGCCAATCAGGGGCTTCAAGGTATTTCCTCCGTCATCGGGCCGATTATCTTCAACCTGTCGTTCGCCTGGGTTGTGCGCCATGACGCTAATCTGCACGTCCCCGGTCTGCCGATCATGTTTGCAGGTGTCCTGATGATCGCCGCCTTCCTCTTGGCCTACAGGGTGGGTCACGCCCCGGCACCCGTCGTCGCTCCGGCGGAATAGGTATTGGCATGGTTGCTGTTTGCGGCCTAGGATAGCGCTCAGCAACAGGGCGGACAGGGCGATGAGAATCTGAGTTTGGCGGTCGGACCCATCCGATCATCACTCCGTTCCTTCAAGGGCCGCGCGCGGCTTTGACCTGAGACAATCCATGCCCATTGCTATCGATCCCCACACACCGAGCCAGGTGCCAAGTCGCGCCGGTCTTGGCTTCATCGCCGTCACGATCTGCCTGGATGTAGTCTCCCACAGCATGGCATTTCCAGTCCTGCCAAGGCTGGTGGAGAGCTTGGTTGACGGCGATCGTCCTAGCGCCGCGCGCTGGGTTGGCGTCTTGATTGCGGTGTGGTCGGTCGCCCAGTTCTTTGGAGCACCGATCATTGGCATGTTGTCGGACCGGTTCGGCCGTCGGCCGGTGATCTTGATCTCTGTCTTCGGGCTCTCTCTAGACATGGTGATCATGGCTCTGGCCCCCAATCTTGCCTGGTTGTTCGTTGGGCGCGCACTTTGCGGGCTCACAGCCGGGGCGCAAGCTGCGGCCATGGCCTATGTCGCCGACATAACGCCACAGAGTGAACGGACCAAGAGCTATGGCTGGCTCAATGCCGCAGCCTGGACTGGCGTCATCCTTGGCCCCGCGCTCGGTGGTTTCCTTGGGGCAATAGATCCCCGCGCCCCGTTTTGGGCAGCCGCCGTCATCGCCTTGGCGAATGGTCTCTACGGCTATTTTGTCCTACCGGAGTCCCTGCCTAAGACACTTCGCGCGCCGATGCGGTGGGTCAATGCCAATCCAGTGGGCGCGATGGGTCTGCTCAGATCGCGACCGGGGCTGATCGTCCTGGCCTCCAACCTGTTGCTTCTCTGGTTCGCAGCCTACGCGCTCAACAGCATCTTCGTGCTCTATACAGCGCACCGGTATGGCTGGACGCCTTGGACGCTTGGTGTTTTTTGCAGCGCCCTGGCCGCCGTCAATATCCTCGTCCAAAGTCAGCTGGCCGGACGCGTTGTCACATGGCTGGGCGAACGCCGTACGGTAATCATCGGAATGGGGTTACAGACCCTGGGATTTGTCTCTGTGGCGTTAGCGCCCACGGGGCTCTGGTTTTGGATCGCCAACCTTCCTATGGCCCTTTCGGGCATTGTCGGACCGGCCCTCCAAGCCATGATGACCTCCAAGGTCGATCCCGACGAACAGGGGCGTCTCCAGGGGGCTAACGGCGCGATCGGCAGTGTATCGGGGCTCTTCGGCCCCATTGCCTTCACCCAAGTTTTCGCCTGGGCGATCGGTTTGGGACAAGATCCGGCTTGGTCGTCGCTCACGGTCTATTTCGGCGCACTGCTTAGCCTCATCTCTTGGGGCCTCATGGTCAGGTACGCGCAGGACGTTCCCCCAGCCATGATTGTGCCCGAAACATCGGCAAAATAGGTCGTCCACGAAACACTTGGAGAGCCCATGGCTGTTTACCGCGTCCTGATCCCGGCCTTGACTCTATTGGCCGCCTGTTCGGGTCCGACCACCCCATCAAACGCCCAAATTCCGCCATTGGCCCAACCGACCCGGGTCGCACCTGGCGACGGCCTATCGTTGAAAGCTTCCTTCGCACCGGTCGTAAAACGCGCCGCACCCGCCGTGGTCAATATCTCATCCAAGCGTCTGGTTCGCCAGCAAGCTGACCCGTTCTGGCAGATGTTCGGAGCCGCCGCGCCGCGTGAGCGGATCGAGGGGTCCCTGGGATCAGGCGTCATCGTGCGCGGCGATGGCATCATCATTACCAACAATCACGTCATCGAGGGCGGCCAGGAAATCATCGTCGCCCTCGCCGATCGCCGCGAATTTCCCGCCAAGGTGTTGCTGGCTGACCCCCGCACCGATCTTGCGGTGCTTAAGATCGATGTCGGCAACGAACGCCTGCCAACGCTAGCGATCGACGACTCCGGCGAGGCGCAGGTTGGCGACCTGGTCCTGGCCATCGGCGACCCCTTTGGCGTCGGGCAGACGGTAACCAACGGTATCATTTCTGCGCTTAATCGCACGGCCGATCCCAGCGGGGAGGCGGCCACGGCCTATATCCAAACCGATGCGGCCATCAATCCCGGCAATTCTGGCGGTGCGCTGGTCGATATGGACGGGGACCTGATCGGTGTGAACAGCTTCATCCTGTCGCGGTCCGGAAGCTCGTCGGGTGTAGGGTTTGCCGTGCCTGCGGCCATGGTCAAACGTATCGTCGAAACGGCTGCGGGCGGTGGACGAGCGCTCGTCCGGCCTTGGCTAGGGGCCCACACCCAGGCAGTGACTGGCGATATTGCGCGTACCCTAGGATTGGCCACGCCCAGTGGTGCCTTAGTTGCTGATCTTTGGCCCAGTGGCCCCGCCGAGCGCGCTGGCTTGCGCCAAGGTGACGTCATCACGTCCGTGGAAGGCCAACCTGCGGTCGATGCTGCGTCGGTCAGCTATGCCGTTGGGTCAGCCCGTCCGGGGTCGAGCCTGAAACTCGGGATACTGCGCGACGGCAAGCCCCTGACGCTCACCCTTCGCGCCGAGCCACCGCCGGGCACCCCCGCGCGGGACGAGCAACTGATCGACGGCCGAAACCCGTTTAACGGGGCCACGGTGGTCAATCTGTCTCCCGCTGTGGCCGAAGACCTTGGCATTGATCCCTTCGCCGGCAAGGGCGTGATGGTGATCAAGATCGCTAGAGGCTTCGCCATGAACGCCGGTTTGCGACCGGGCGATCTGATCAAACAGGTCAATGGTCGAGGCATTGCGACCGTCGCTGAGCTGCGCGCCGCCATCGCTGGGCCAAGCGGTCAGTGGCAGGTGACGATCATCCGCGCAGGCCAAGAAATTACCGGCAACTTTCGGACCTAAGCCGAACCCTGCTATGGGTGCGCATGGCCGATCTCTTTGAAGCTGCCGGGATAACCCCCCATGCGCCGTCGCCGCTGGCGGACCGGCTGCGGCCGCAGAGCTTGAGCGAGGTCGTGGGGCAAGAGCATCTGCTCGGCGCGGAGGGTCCCATCGGGCGCATGGCGGCGGCTAAGCGGCTGTCTTCGATGATCCTTTGGGGTCCGCCTGGAACCGGGAAAACTACCATTGCGCGCCTGCTGGCCAAGGCGGCCGGCTATGAATTCCAGCAACTCTCTGCGGTATTTAGCGGCGTTGCAGACCTAAAAAAGGCCTTCGAGCAGGCCCGCATGCGCCGCCAGATGGGCCAGTCGACCCTGTTATTCGTCGACGAAATACACCGGTTCAACCGCGCCCAACAGGACGGCTTTTTGCCATTCGTGGAGGAGGGGATCGTCACCCTGGTGGGAGCCACCACTGAAAATCCGTCCTTCGAACTGAACGGAGCGTTGCTTTCCCGCGCGCAGGTCTATGTGCTCAAGCGCCTGGACGACGAGGCTCTTGAAGTCCTCATCACCAAGGCCGAGACCCATGAGGATCGCGCCCTGCCATTGGAACCGGAAGCCCGTGAAGCACTCGTAGCCCTTGCTGATGGGGATGGCCGTTATCTGCTGACTCTCGCCGAGACCCTGTTCAATATCGGATCGGCAAAACCCTTGGATACCAAAGGCTTAGGTCAGATTCTTCAGAAACGCAGTCCAGCCTATGACAAGGACCGCGAGGGCCACTACAACCTGATCTCGGCCCTCCACAAATCGATTCGGGGCTCTGATCCCGACGCCGCACTCTATTGGTTGGCGCGGATGTTGGACGGTGGGGAGGACCCGCTGTTCGTGGCACGACGCTTGGTCCGGGCGGCGGCGGAAGACATCGGTGAGGCCGACCCCATGTCGCTGGTCTTGGCTAATGCTGCCAAGGACACATACGACTTTCTAGGCAGTCCTGAAGGCGAGATCGCCCTAGCTCAGTTGGTCATCCACCTAGCCTGTGCACCAAAATCTAACAGTGTTTACAAGGCCTTCGGTGCGGCTATGAAGGCCGCCAAGGAAACGGGGTCCTTGGCCCCACCCGCACACATCCTCAATGCGCCGACCAAGCTGATGAAGGACCTAGGATACGGTCAGGGGTATGCCTATGACCACGATGTGGAGGGCGGGTTCTCCGGTCAGAACTATTTCCCCGATGGTATGGGGCGGCGCAAATTTTATGATCCCAAGGGCGAAGGCTCTGAGGCCCGCGTGAAAGAGCGCCTGGATCGCTGGGCACAGACCCGCGCTGGAAAAAGCCGGTGAAGGAGAAGCTAACCCCCGTAGCTCTCACCAAGGCTGAGGTCGAGTTTGTCCGCAGCCTGGTGATCTTCCAGGACAATCACATCATTGCCTTGAACAAACCCGCTGGGCTCTCCAGCCAGGGCGGTCGAGGACAGGTCCATACCCTCGACGAGTTGGTATGGGCCTTCGCTAAGCCGGGGAAGGCCAGGCCGAGACTAATTCACCGTCTCGACCGCGACACCTCCGGGGTCATCCTGACTGCCCGCACCAAACCTGCCGCAAGTTTCCTAGGCAAGGCTATGATGGGAAAGAAGTTCTCTAAGATTTATCAAGCCATCGTGACGCTGGGTGATCCCCAACCCGCCACAGGTCAAATCGCTGAACCCTTGCGGCGCGACGAAGTCGGGCGGGAGGCTTACATGCGCATCTGTGCCGCCGATCATCCCGACGCCGAGATCGCACTCACCTACTACAAGACTCTCGCGGCAACCGGGACTTCAGCGCGGATGGAGCTGTCTCCCCAGACCGGACGCATGCACCAATTGCGCGTCCACATGGCCTCCATCGGCCGTCCCATCGCCGGAGACGCCCGTTACGGCGGTGCCTTGGCCGTAGAGGGTCAGCCGATCCCACGTCTCATGCTCCACGCCACCCAGCTCAGTTTCCCCCACCCCAGCGGCGGCCAATCGATTATCGAGGCCCCGATCCCTCCCGACATGGCCGGCCTAATTTCGGCATTGAAACTGGGTTGAGGCCTTACCGCCGTTCTTCCGCCAAACTTGCGACGCTAGATGTCCTATCTCAACCGGTTGAAACCATGATCAAACCCATTGCCTTGGCCCTTTTCACTGCCGCAGCCCTGAGTGCATGCGCTACGCCAATCGCCACACAGTTCGCACCAGCTACGGGCTCCCAATCCATGGGTTTCTCGGAATACAAGATTGAGCCTGGCCGTTACCGGGTGACCTTCAAGGGCAGTCCCGGCGCGCCGCCAAACCAGGTCGCTGACTATGCCTTGCTGCGCGCCGCTGACCTTACCCTGGCTGATGGTTACGACTGGTTCCGCATCTCAGACCGCAACTTCCAGCAAGCCGGCCCGCGACCTGGTCCAAACTTCTCGGTCGGCGTCGGCGGCGGTAGCTTTGGCGGGCGCTCAGGCGTCGGGCTAAGTCTGGGTCGCAGCTTTGATCTGGGAGGCGGACCCGCCCTGGCTCAAACCCTCGAAATCGTCATGGGCAAGGGCTCAGCGCCGAAGGACGCAGACATTTACGACGCCCGCGAGATTCGAAAATCCATCGGCCCGCGGACCTAACCCAAGGACACTGCCTTCTCCGCCTGCAGTATCAACCACAACCGCCGCGCATCCAGCGACAACAGAACAACAACCGTGGCGATGGCACCCAAGATACCGATGCGCATGCCGGTATTGAAGCTAGCCTCCATGCTGTTGAGCGCGCCCGGCCTCGGCATATGGCCTATGACGTCGATCCAGTGACTGGCCCGCAGCAGCACGGTAAATAGGACTATGCCCATCGCGTAACGCAAGATGGACGCCACGGCATGGGTCTTGACCCAGGATCGCGCCACGATGGCTAGGAGGCCGACCAAGACCTCCATCCCAGCATAGGCTGCAATGGGCCAAAACAGGCTTGCGAAGACAGGCCCCAGGTGGATCGAAACGGAGTTTGGAACAGGCATCCAGTCTTGGAAGTGCAGAACGCCGAACCACCAGAATAGAAACACGATTGCCATTCCCGCCTCGACTACGGCGTCAAATCGCGACTTCAACTTGATCCCTGCGCTCGGCAAGCCGCGAGGCCGCCAGCGGTAGAGATGCTTGGTCAGCCCAAGCTGCTCCATGGCCACCGCAATGAGGGTCACCACCCCGAAGGCGTTGAAGATGGCTGTACTTAGGTTAGGGAAGCCCGGCACCTCGGCCAGATCCGAGGCCAGCGACAGTATGAGCAAGACCACGTAGACGCCCGCAAGGATGGTGAGAGTGGCTTTCAAGCCGGCCCACCAGAAGGGGAAGATATCTGGTCCGATTAGATATTGAACCTTGCGATAACGTCCCGCCACGGCCATCGGATGCCCAAAATCCTTTAGCAGGGTCTCGGTCTCATCCGTGGTCAACGGCCGCCCCAGGCTGTCTTCCTTGGCCTCCACCTGCGACAGTAATAGGTCGCGCAATTCCTCGGTGATATCCGCCCTCTGCTTCTCGGGCAGTTGTCGCGACACCGCGGCGAGGTAGCGATCAACCAAGTTCTTCATGGCCTATCCCCCAGAATGTCGGTCACCGACGCATTGAGCGCGGTCCACTCAGCAATTAGGCGTTCCAGCACCACAGCACCCTCAGTGGAGAGCCTGTAGAACCGCTTCTTGCGCCGCTCTTCCTCGCGCCATTCGCTGGTCAGCAGACCCTGGCTCTCGAGGCGGCGCAGCATGGGATAGAGCGCGCCTTCCTCGATCTCCACGCCCGCCTGGGCCAGGGCCCTGCGCAGCGTGTAACCATAGTGTTCGACCCGCAACTGCCCCAGCACAGCCAAGATCAGCGATCCGCGGCGGAGCTCCTGGCGGAGCGACTCGAAGAGGTCGGTTTCGTTTGGCATAACACTGTGTGACGTACACTGTGTGTCACATAGTGTCTAGCGCATAGTATGCGAGTGCTTTGCTTCGGGGCTCGGGCCGTCGCATAAGGGAGCATGAACAACTTCCTCTTGGTGGCGCTCGGTGGCGCGGCGGGGTCTGTGGCGCGCTACGGCCTGGGCTTGCGCCTGGCTGGTGCCAGCTGGCCGCAAGGCACCTTCGCCGCCAACATAATCGGTGGTCTGCTGATCGGCCTGCTGTCGGGTGCCTTCGCGGTGCGCATGGGGGAGGATGCTGAGCGCCTGCGTCTGTTGCTCCAGGTCGGCGTGCTTGGCGGCTTCACGACCTTCTCAGCCTATTCTCTGGAAACGGTGATGATGATCGAACGCCGCGCCTATGCCAGCGCTGCGGGCTACGCCTTGGGTTCGGTGGCGATCTGCCTGTTGGCCGTCGGACTTGGCCTCCTTATTGCCCGCCGCGTGTTCGCATGAGGGAAGTCCGCACTCTGTTCGTCGACGCTGGAGAAGACGGTGTTCGCCTAGACCGCTGGTTCAAACGTCGCTGGCCCCACCTCAACCACGTCCACCTGCAAAAGCTCACGCGCTCAGGCCAGATCCGTATCGACGGTGCGCGCGCTAAGCCTGAGACGCGTCTCACCGTGGGGGCTCAGGTCCGCGTGCCGCCATTGCCCGAGGCCCCGGCTCCCGGAGTTCGTGAGGTCCTGGATAAACGCGACACGATCTACGCCAAGTCGATGGTGCTCTATGAGGACGATGAGGTCTTGGTCCTCAACAAGCCCGCTGGCCTCGCCGTCCAAGGCGGCACCAAGACCACCAAGCATATCGACCGTCTGCTATCGGCCTGGGGGGAGGGCTTGGAGCGTCCACGCCTGGTTCATCGGCTGGATCGTGATACCTCCGGTGTCCTCGTCCTGGGCAAGACCCCGGGCGCGGCGGCCAAGCTCGCGGGTTCCTTTGCCCGCCGCAAAGCTGAGAAGACCTATTGGGCGTTAGTGCTCGGCCATCCGAAACCCCAAGACGGAACCCTGGACCTGCCTCTCGTCAAAAAGGGCGTCGGAGACCGCGAAATGGTCGTGCCTGCTCAGCCGAAGGAGCCAGGAGCCGAGCCTGCGCAAACTGACTTCTCGATGATAAGTCGTGCGGGAGCCCGCGTGGCCTGGATGGCACTGCGCCCCCACACCGGCCGCACCCACCAACTTCGCGCCCACATGCTGGCCATGGGTCATCCCATCCTTGGCGATCCGAAATACAAGACGGAGGCCTCGGCCGCTCTTTCCTTTGGATTGAAGCTCCAGCTCCACGCGAGGCGTCTGACTTTGCCGCACCCGACGCGCGGCACCCTTGTCATGGAAGCACCGCTCAGCCCGGAGATGAAAGCCGGTTTCGCCAAGTTCGGCTTCGATGAGCATGAGGCGAACCCTGAGCCGTTTCTGAAGAAGGGTCGGCGGTAACCCATGGAAATCAGAGCGGCCCTCGTCCAAGAAGCAGACTGCGCCATCGAAGGCGGCGACGACCCGCGCTTTGCCGCGGTGACTTGGCGCACCCTAATCAGCGGCGACCGCACCCCGACCAACGGCCTGACCATGGGTGTCACCGAGGTTCGAGAAACCGACGCCCCGTTCAAACTCCACAGCCACGCCCAGGCAGAGACCTATTACATCCTCTCAGGCCACGGGATCATATCCTTCGAAGGGGTCGAGCACCCCCTGTCTCCCGGCGACGCGGTCTATATTCCCGGCAACCTGGTCCACGCCGCTCGCTGCGTCGGCCCAGAACCGCTGCGCATCCTCTACGTCTTCGCCGCTGACAGTTTTAGTGACGTGGAGTACGTTTTTCCGGTGTAGTGGCCCGCGATTGACTTGAACTCAATTTCAACCTCTGATCGAAGGCGAAAATTCGAAAAGTGGTGGGTAATGAGTGGCATTCAGATGGCGGTGCTGGTGTCCGCGCTACTGGGAGTATCCGCAGCCCAGGCTCAAGACGCTGCAGAAACGCGCCAAATAGTCACCAATCCAGACTGGGTAAAAAGACCGACTGCTGAGTCCCTGCTTAGTGTATGGCCGAAGGAGTCAATGTCTAAGGGTATTGGCGGCAGGGCGGTGATCGGTTGCGATGTTAGTCGGCAGGGCGTGTTGGTGAAATGCATGGTCGTCTCGGAATCGCCCGAGGGTTCTGGTTTCGGCCAGGCTGCCATTGCCATGACGCCACAACTCCTGATGTCGCCGAAGAAGATCGACGGTGTGGCCGTTGACGGAGGCAAGGTGCAGATACCTTTGACCTTTCAAGATATGGGCGGGTCGACCGATGGTACAGTCCCAGCAATCACGATACGGCGCTGGATTGCAGCGCCGACCTACGCCCAAGTCGCTGCTGCTTATCCTGCCAAGGCACGTGCCCGCAAGGTCGGTGGCCGGGTCGTGCTGAGTTGTAGGCTGGCATCGGAAGGTAAACTGGGTGAGTGCGCAGAGCTCGTTGTCCAACCAACGGGTCTCAATCTGGGATTAGCGGCTAAATCTCTTAAACCCTACTTCACTGGCCCGGCGACGATTGAGGGAAAATCGACGAAGGGTATGGTCACGCAAATCCTCGTGGTCTTCACTCCGGAAATGCTGTCGTCGACCTCTCCACAGGTGGGTAAACCAGATTGGGTCACGCTGCCCACCGCAGCAGAACTCACAGCCGCGCTACCTGCTGATGAATCCTTGACCGGGACGGCTCGTATCCGGCTCGATTGTGCCGTTGGGGCCCAAGGCAAGGTCGATGATTGCAAGGTCCAAAGCGAAGACCCCCCAGGTAAGGGCCTTGGCACCAAGGCCATCGAGCTCGCGAAATACTTCCAACTCACCATCTGGTCGCAAGAAGGTTTGCCCACCGTAGGGGGTCGGATAACGATCCCTCTGCGATATGAACTCGGCGATCTGCCAGCACCGCCTGCAAAGCCCTGATGGTGCTCGTGACGATCTCCTAAGCCAAACCCAGTGCCCGGTTCCATCGAAATCGTTGAAAGACACAGCTCAGAATCGCGCCGCCAACGCGGCCCTAACCCCTGCGCCATAGGTGGGGTCAGCTTTGTCGAAGTGGCTCAATTGACGATGCAATATCTCGTCGCTGACCTGCGATAGCGGCCCTGCCAGATTGGCAAACAGCTTGGCCCGTTCCTCCGGCGACAGGATGCGGAAGAGATTGCCTGCCTGGGTGAAGTCGTCGTCCTCGCCGCGCGGATCGTCACGCCCGGCCACACCGGTCAGCGTCCAGCCACTATCGCCATAGCCAAAGCCAGAGGCGTTTGTCCCAGCGGCCTGAACGTTCGCATAGTTCTGCGCCGCGCCGCCATTTGCCGCGGCCATCTGGCCATCACGCTGCTGGTGGTAAACCGGACAGCGGGGTGCATTGACCGGTAAGTGCTGGTGGTTTGTCCCCACCCGATAGAGCTGCGCGTCGTGATAGCCGAACAGTCGGCCCTGCAGCATCTTGTCGGGCGAATAGCCCATGCCGGGTACGATATTGGCCGGTGAAAATGCCACCTGCTCGACCTCGGCATGATAGTTGGCTGGGTTGCGGTTCAGCTCCAAAATTCCGACTGGAATGCGCGGGAAGTCAGCGTGCGGCCAGACCTTGGTCAGATCAAAGGGGTTCCAGCCGGTCCTGGCTTCCCAAGCTTCCAGCTCGCTCTGCGTGGCGATCTGCAAGCGTACCTCCCACTTGGGGAATTCGCCTCGGTCGATGGCTCCAAACAGATCACGCTGCGCGTAGTCTGGATCTTGCCCGGCCAAACGCACGGCGTCAGCGGCCTCTAGGTTCTTGATCCCCTGCTGGGTCCGCAGGTGCCATTTCACAAATACCCGCTCGCCGTCGTCATTGATCAGGCTGAAGGTGTGGCTGCCGAATCCGTCCATGTGCCGATAGCCGTCTGGCGTGCCGCGGCTGGAAAACAGCATAGTCACCTGATGCAGGCTCTCCGGAGCCTTGGACCAGAAGTCGAACATCATGGTCGGCGACTTCAGATTGGTCTGCGGGCAACGCTTCTGGGTGTGCACGAAGTCGGGAAACTTGATCGGGTCCTTGATGAAAAACATCGGTGTGTTGTTACCCACCAGGTCCCAATTGCCCTGCTCGGTATAGAACCGAATGGCAAACCCTCGAGGGTCGCGCTCGGTGTCAGCCGAACCGCGCTCGCCCCCCACCGTAGAAAAACGTACAAAGGTCTCAGTCTGTTTGCCCACCTGCTCGAACAGCTTGGCCTTGGTGTAGGCGCTGATGTCGTGGGTTACCGTGAAGGTGCCATAGGCTCCGGAGCCCTTGGCGTGGACCACGCGCTCAGGAATGCGCTCACGGTTGAAGTGTTGCAGTTTCTCGATCAGGTGGAAGTCCTGCAGCAACAGCGGCCCACGTGGGCCGGCCGAAATGCTATTCTGGTTGTCAGCGACCGGAATTCCCGAGGCGGTGGTGATCTGCTCTTTGGTCGTCATGGCGCTTCCTGCTGGCTGTGAATTCCCTCTTGCGCCGACAGAACCGATTGGTAAAATCGTATATTCTTGGAGTATGATCGGAAAAACCTATCAATGCCGACGTTACGGCAATTGCGCTATCTGGTGGCCCTGGCCGATCACGGTCACTTCGGCCGCGCCGCATCGTCTTGCGCGGTTAGCCAACCGGCACTGTCGCAACAGATTGCAGACCTTGAGGCTCGCTTGGGTGTCGATCTCGTGGACCGGCGGGGTAGGGGCGCGGCCCTGACGGAAACAGGTGTGCTCATTGTGTCTCGCGCCCGGGCCATTCTCTCCTCTGTAAAAGACCTTACCCGCGCTGCTGCCGGCACCGATGCGCTCATCGGGCCTATGGTTCTGGGTGTTATCCCCACCATCGCGCCCTATCTGCTGCCCGCCGCTTTGCCGGCCATGCAAGCCGCCTTCCCCAACGCGCGGTTTGCCATCCGCGAAGCTGTCTCAGCCACCCTGATCAGCGAATTGCGCGCCGGAACGCTCGACCTTATCCTGTTGGCGCTGCCGATTGCGGGCGAAGATCTGGAAAACCTACCGCTGTTTGAGGATGCATTTCATCTGGCCACCGCGCTTGCCGATGCTCCCGCGGGACCGATGGATCCCACTGACCTGAATTTGGCGAGCCTGTTACTACTCGATGAAGGCCACTGCTTACGCGATCAAGCGCTCAGCGTTTGCGGCACGACCGATCCCAGCCTGCGGGCTCAACTCGGTGCCACCAGCCTCGCAACCCTGGTCCAGTTGGTAGCAGCGGGCCTTGGCCAAACCCTGATCCCGGAAATGGCGCTGCCTGCCTTGGCCGATCCGCGCATTGCCATCACGCCGTTCGCCCAACCGCGGCCGTCGCGAACGATTGGGCTGGCCTACCGTTCGACATCGTCCCTGAAGACGGCCTTCGCGCGGCTGGGAAAGGTACTATCTATCAGGGGTTAGGGGCGCGGCTCACCCAAGCCCAACGCCCGCTTCATCGCCTTGATGTTGCCGCGACAAAACTTGGTCAGCCCCTCGCTCAGCTCTTCAAGCTTGGTCGGATCTTTGGGAATGAACTTCACGCGCAGCACGATGGCGCAACTGTCTGCTCCAGCCGGTTCTACGGACACCGTCGACAGATAGACCTCAAGATCGGGCCGATCCAAAGTATAGGTATAGTGATAGGTGCCTTCGTCCGTCATTAGCTCGCTAATCTGACGACCGCCCGGCATGGTCAGCGTTCGTACCTTGCCCTTTGGCGTAACCTCGGTGCTCTCACCTTCCAAGGCCGGCGCCCACTTCCGGATACCGGAGAAATCCCCAATTACCGCCCAAACGGCGTCGGCGCTGAGGGCGAGGTCTTCGCGAGCGGTGGCTTCATGCATGACGGGGTCTTTCCAAAATCAGCGTATCCAATCCAGTGACGATGTCCGTTTTCGGCCAGCATGTCACGGGTCTTGTGGCTAGGGTCGCCGCCGAAACAAAGGAATTCTCATGCCCACCGTCCACAAGGAAATTCTGATCCAGGCCTCGCCGGAAGATGTCTGGAGCGCCGTTCGCGACGTCGGTGCTCTGCACACCCGCCTAGTTCCGGGCTTCGTCACCCATGTCGAGATGGTGGCAGACGCCAGCCCGCCTGCGCGCATGGTCACCTTCGCCAGCGGAATGATACTGAAGGAGCACATCGTCAGTGTTGATGACACCCAGCGTCGCTTAGTCTGGTCCATTGAGAGCGACAATGTACGCCATCATAACGGTGCCATGCAGGTGTTCGACGCCGGCCCGGGCCTTACCCGCGTGACCTGGATCGCAGACGTCCTGCCCCAAGCCATGGCTGACGCCTTCACCCCGCTGATGGGCCAGGGCATGGAGATTATGAAGGCGCATTTGGAGGGGGAGCAGTAGGTCGCTCAGACCAGCCCCGCCACACCCTTCACCCCGGCGCTGTTCGGAAACACCGCTGCGTCCAGCGCCTTGGCCTCCACCCCCAACTGCTCGGCGAGCACGCCCTTGAACAGCGCTCGCATATCCAGGCTCGGCGCGAGGTCGCGGTTCTCGAATAGGCTTGCTGCCTTGAGGGTTGGCCAGTCGCCGATTATACCGCCACGCTTCAATCCGCCGCCCAGCACCAACGCCGTTGATGCTGTGCCGTGGTCGGTGCCGGCGGTGCCGTTGGCACGCGCCGTGCGGCCAAACTCGGTGGCGACAATCACGACGGTGTCTGGCCATTCGTCGCCCAGCCCGATGTGAAGCCCGTCCAACACCGCATCAAGATTGGCTAGCCGCAGGTTGAGCTGTCCCAGCTGATTGGCGTGGGTGTCGAAGCCGTCCAGGCTGATCGCGGCGATCTGCGGCCCGGTGGGTTCGCGCATGAAACCGGCAACGGTCTCACCAAGCTTGCGCGATGCGTCTTGGCCCTGTTTCAAATAGGCCTTCGTGTTGGCAGCTTGGCCCATTTCGGACATGCCACCATCGCCCATGGCGCTCCCGGCCATGGTCTCCGTCGCCAGCCCCCGCGCGAAAGCTGGGCCGAGCACAGGGTCATCCTTGTAGAGGTCCTGTAACAAACTGGGCAGCCGTGCCGACGCATCCACCAACTTGCCTGGCGACCAGGACGATACCGCCGCTGGGCCGCGCAGCACCAAGGGCGCGGTGGCCCCGATAGAAATCGCCTCGACTCTGCGCTGCGCCGCCAAGCTACCGACCGCCCGATTGAGCCAACCTGATGCGGTGCCATAGACCGTGGCAGCACCGCTCTCCAGCACGTCCTGAGCTTCAAAGTGAGAGCGGGCCCGATCTGGCGTCGCCACGGCCGGAACGATCCGAGCCTGTCCAGCCAGGGCCATGGCATGAACCGCGCTCAATGACGGATGCAGTCCGAAGGTACCATCCAGCTTCAGCGCGGCGTCACTGATCGCCAGACTGCGGCGCAGACCTTCATAGTCAGGGTCACCAACCGGCGGGGCGACTGTCAGCCCGTCCATCCCACCGCGACAGATCACCAACACAAGCTTCTTGGCGGCTTGACTGCCTTGGCTCGCGGCAAAGCTCTGGCGGGCGACAAAGTTCAGCGACAGTCCAAAGCCTGCGGCTGTTGCGAGGGCTTGACGGCGTGATAGGTCGGTAGAGCGTGTCATCGGCGTTGAAACTCCGGGCTCATCAGCAACAGGACTAGCCCCTCAGAGCGGGACTCGGCGCGGGCGATCATGGTGGCTGTCGCCGGTCGCAGCCTTGATCCTAAGGCCTCACGCGCCAACACGTTGGGATCGCGGTCAGCGATTGCGGCTGCCGCAAATGCCTGTGCCCAACTCATCCGTTTGACGATAGCGTCAGGCGCGGCCCATGCGTCGGTCTCTTCCGGCCATCCCTTGGGAGATGGCGGTGAAAATGCCTTTTGACCCATGGCGTTCAGGGTCGGTGCCAGAACGGTAATGTCGCGCGGTGCGCCGCCCACCGCCCGCCAGCTGGAAATCAGGAACTCATATGGTGTCTTGAACTTCGTGGGTGTTGGCTCCCAGGCTTCCGGCGCGTCGACCAGCGCCTTCGCCACCACCGCAAGATCACCGTGTGATTGGGTCCAGGCTTGGGTCAGTCGCGCAACAAGGGGCGGCGCAGGATCATCGGCGACGAAGTGGCGGGCGATCTTGGTGCAGATGAACCGGGCGGTGACGGGTTTTTCTGCGAGATCAGCCAAAATAGCCGCTGCCTGTTCCTTGCCGCCCGATGGATAGCGTACGCCCATCACCATGCGCGCGCCCGGTTCATGGGTATTGCCGCGAAAAACAGTGGTCCCGACATATTCTGCCGGCTCTCTAAACCCGCCGATCGACAGTCCGGTCATCGCCCGAGCAAACTCCGTAACGTCGGCTTGGCTGTAACCACCGTTCACGCCCACGGTGTGGAGTTCGAGAATCTCTCGTGCCAGGTTTTCGTTCAGCCCGGCATGACGCAGGTTTTCCGGCAATGACTGTTTGCCCACCCCGCGCGCATTTTTGCCGCGCTTCAGATACTGCGCCGCTACGCTGCCTGGGCCGATGGATTGGGCTTGATCCAGATAGAGCAGCATCGCCGGGTGGGTGTCTGCCGCGCCCAACAGGCTGGTGAACCGTCCAAACACATGGGGTCGGATCGCCTCTTGCTCGAATGGCCCGACGACCGTGGCGGTCGCTAGCTTTATGGCACTAACGGTGAAGTGGTTGGCCCAGAACAGCGTCCAGCGCTCACGAAAACTGGCTGGCGTATTGGCTCCTAGCTGAGCGCGTGCGGCAAAGTCGCCGCCGGTCTCATCGCGGATCATCCGCTGGACCTGCTTCAGCGGGTCACGCCCTTCGGGCACCATGGTCTCGGTCGCGACCTTCGCGGCCTTCTTGTCCTGCCGGTATTCGCGAAGCTCGGCAATGCGCTGGGGGGTGGCCTGGGGATTGTCCTGCGGTTGGTCGGCTCCCTCGGGGCGGATCTGAGCCTTCAGCCAACCGCGTGGGTCATTACGAATCTGTTTGATCTCTCCGGGGCGCGCACCGAGGCCGAACCGGGTCACAGCAATGGCGGCGTCTAAATCTGCGTCGGCCATGTCGCACTGCTCCTTGCCTAATTCCGCCCTAGCCCTCATTTCACGCTTCAGAGACCTGCATCCGTCGCAGGTGGGAGTTTTGAGCTTGCAAAAAGGGTTTCATGAGCCGGGCGAAAAGCCCAGGCGCTTCTACAAGGGCGTCGAGGTTCGCGCTGTCGAGTCGGGTCACGCTGTCCTGCTGGACGGTCGCGGCCCCAGTTCAGCCGGAGGCAAAAAGCTGATCTTGCCCACCACCGGGCTTGCTCAACTCTGTGCCGAAGAATGGGCCAGGCAGGGCGAGTTTATCGAGCTGGCGGGAATGAGCGCCACACGCCTAGCCTACACGGCTCTGGAGGCGATCCCGGCGGCACGTGAGCCCACCGCCGACCAATTCGCCGACTATGCCGGTTCCGATCTCATCTGCTATTTCGCCGAGGAGCCCGTCGCCCTGGTGGTTGAGCAGACCAAGGCCTGGGAACCGATCCTCGAACGCGCCGAAACTGAACTTGGCTTGGTCTTTGTCCGGGCTGAGGGTATCCGCCACCGCGCCCAGCCGGAGGCAAGCCTCTCAGCGGTCCGTAACCTAGCCTTAGGGCTAAACGACTTCGGGTTGGCGGGCCTTGCTTTCGGGGCACCCTTGCTCGGGTCGGCGATCCTTACGCTTGCTCTCCAACGCGGCTGGATTAACGGCGATGAAGTCCACCATCTGTCGCGCGTCGATGACGCATTCCAGGAGAGCAAATGGGGCATCGATGAGGAGGCAGCTATCCGTACCGCGGGGCTGCTGAAAGAGTCTCAGATGCTCGCCAAATGGTTCGCCGCCCTGCGTTAAACGTGCAACGAACATGCATAGATCATACATCTCGCTTACCCACCGTGAACTTGCGTCAGTCGGCTGACCCGACTACGGCTTGGCCTCATTGAAAACCATCGGCGGGGCCCTTGCGTGAAGCAGATCCTGGAAGAGCTTGAGCGGCGACGTGAACAGGCCCGTATGGGCGGCGGCGAGAAGCGGATCGCTAGCCAGCACGCCAAGGGCAAGCTTACCGCGCGCGAGCGCCTGGACCTCCTCCTGGACGAGGGTTCTTTCGAAGAATTTGACATGTTCGTTGAACATCGCGCGACCGACTTTGGGATGGCCGATAACAAGATTTCCGGCGACGGCGTGGTCACCGGATGGGGCAATATCAACGGTCGCCTGGTATTTGTATTCTCTAAAGATTTCACAGTGTTCGGAGGGTCTCTTTCCAACGCTCACGCGCGAAAAATCGTCAAGGTTCAAGAGCAGGCGCTCAAAGTCGGTGCCCCGATCATCGGCCTGTTCGACGCGGGTGGCGCCCGCATCCAAGAGGGCGTGGACGGCCTTGCCGGCTATGCCGACATCTTCCTACAAAATACTCTGGCCAGTGGTGTCATCCCGCAGATCAGTGTGATTATGGGCCCCTGCGCCGGCGGCGATGTCTATTCGCCCGCGATCACGGACTTCATCTTCATGGTGAAGGATACCAGCTACATGTACGTCACCGGCCCCGATGTGGTGAGGACGGTCACCCACGAGGAAGTGACCCATGAAGAACTCGGTGGCTACCGGGTCCACGCCATGAAATCCGGCGTTGCCGACGGGGCTTTTGAGAACGACCTGGAAGCCCTGACCCAGGTGCGCCGACTGGTTGACTTCCTGCCGTTGTCGAACCGTGAGAAGCCCCCGGTCCGCGATAGCTTCGATGACGTCAACCGCGAGGAGGCCAGCCTCGACACTCTGATCCCGTCCAATCCCAACAAGCCCTACGACATGAAAGAGTTGATCCTCAAGGTCGTGGATGAAGCTGATTTCTTTGAGATTTCCCCCGATTTTGCCAAGAACATTGTCGTCGGATTTGCCCGGATCGACGGTCGCAGCATCGGCATCGTCGCCAACCAACCGCAGGTTTTGGCCGGGGTTCTCGACATCGACAGTTCGCGCAAAGCCGCACGGTTCGTGCGCTTCTGTGACGCCTTCGATATTCCCTTGGTGACCTTCGTCGATGTCCCCGGCTTCATG
>JANLPX010000179.1:0-1809 GCA_031367485.1 Alphaproteobacteria bacterium
TGGATGCCTCCACCCGCCTCGCCCAAGGGATCGACGTTCAAACTCACAATCTTCCGCCCGGGATAGAGCGTAGCTAAAACCTCATGAGCCTTGCTGTCGGTGCGGTCATCGCCGAATTCCGCACCGATCAACGCGCCGTTACAGGCATAGAAATTGACGTAGCTGGCTAGGAAGTCGGGGTTTCGCGATCGGGTCTTCACCGGCTCCGGGATCACGATGATCTCCAGTTTGCGACCCTGCACATCGGATGAACGCTTGAGAATTTCGTACGCCTCAAAGGCGGCCCGTGAGAACGGGTCTCCAGCCACAATTCTGTCGGGAAGTTGGATCAGCACGCGGCCCGGCCCAACAAACCGCGCCAGAGCATCAATGTGATAGTCGGTGATATCTCGCCCCATAACGCCAGGTACCCAGATGATCTTTTGGCCGCCGAGGGCGCGCACCAGCCTCCGTCCGATCTCATCTCTGCCGAGCCGATTTCGATTCGGGTTTGCCCAGCAACTGGCGGTGGCCAACAGGGTTCCGGCTCCGTCATGCTCGACCCCGCCGCCCTCGCCGACCAGACCGGTCGGCAGCAGCGGCAAACCCAAGCGCGCAGCAATCCGCTTGGCGATCTGACCATCACGGCGATGAACCTGCTTACCGCCCCAGCCATTGAACTGAATGTGCGCCACCGCCAGACCGCCGGTCTTGTTCGCCACGAAGGTCGGACCGGCATCACGGCACCACAGATCCTCCGTCGGAACGTCCCACAGAGCTACACCAGCATCCAAGGACTCACGCGCATCGGCCGTGTCACCTATCCCCACCATCATCGCCACGGGCTCAAAACGGCTGATGGCATTGGCGATCCGCGCAATGGCCTGCTGAACCCGACCCAACTCCGCCTCGTCATAGACCTCAAGACTCACCGGCCACTGCATCAGCGTCTGCTCATGAAGCGCAGTCTCCAGCGGCATTTCATAGCTTTGCGGCGGCGTGAGGGGCGGCACAGCCTTCGCCAAGGCGCGCGTCCCGGCCGACCCCACCAGACCTGCCGCCAGTATGCTACGCCGCCTTAACGAAGCTAGATCCATGCGTAACTCCGACTTAGCTCCTCAAACTGCCTCGGCAATCCGTGAAACCGTGATCCCACCCTGCCGCATCCGCGTCATGTGGCACCTGCTGCCACGTCTGCCACCGGTGCGTCCTCGCCGCTCACGCTTGCGACGGATAGCGCTCGAATTCAGGCAAGGTGTGGGCTTGCGCCATCCAAGCTACGCGATCGGCCGTCTGAATGTGGATTTGTGCGGGCAGAGCGGCAAAGTCATCCAGGGTGCCGCTCTGGATATCGACAATCCCAGGCAGGTTTTGCGCATTCAGATAGAACAACCCCGTACCGCATGAGCCGCAAAACTGTCGTCGACCATGATCTGACGATGCATAGGTACTGGGTGTGCCCTCAGTAATGCTCAAAGCGCTTGACTGAAATGCCGCCCAACCGACCATCGGCGCACCCGCGCTTCGGCGGCAATCCACACAGTGGCACAGGGTATGATACATGGCCTCGCCCTGCAACGCGTAGCGGACGGCCCCGCAGTGACATCCTCCGGTGATCGGCATTGCGCGCTCCTTCAAATCCGCGATTTCATCAGAATTTCAAGATCAACGTCGACTCTGTGTCCCGACCCCTACCGCGCCATCCAGTTCCCGTGCGCCCCATAGGGCACCCGCTGCGGCATCACCACCTCCGCCACCGGTTCATCCCCAAAGTTCTGGGCGTCCAGGATCACCAGCCGGGACTCATCGACCCCCTCATCGTGATAGATC
>JANLPX010000186.1:0-1870 GCA_031367485.1 Alphaproteobacteria bacterium
TTGGTCGCCTGCCAGCGCGCCAGAGACTCGGCGGGGCCGGCATAGGCTTCCTGTAGCGGGGCGCTCCAATAGCGCAGGGCTTCCAGCGGGACTTTCAGGCCCGATACGGCGCAGACCACATAACGGCCAGGCTTCAACACCACGAACTCGCCGTCTCCGTAGTGGAGCGAGGCGAGGTCGGCACCGAGGTTGCGGTCTTGAGCGTTCATGGTCCCAGTCTAACCGAGCGGGGATTGGAAGGCTAGAAGAGGTCGCCCTGGTTGGCAGATGGTGATTTCGCCGCGCGAGCCTTGGGGGCCACAGGCGGAGCGGCGTGGGGAGCCCCCTCGATCACCGCCTCGCGGGCCTGATCGGCGAAGACCAGCCGCACATTCTCGCCCGCCGACAGGCTGGCCCCCTCGCGGACCAGACCGCCATCGGCGCGGTGTACCCGCGCAAAGCCGCGCTTGAGCGGCGCGCTGGGGTCGACGGAGGCATAGAGCTTGGCTAGGCTGGCCAGCCGCTCGCCGGTGCGGTCCAGACTGCGGGCCATGGCCGGTTGCAGCCGTAGGGCCAGTCGACCCAGGCGCTCATTCTGGATGACTTGCGGGCGTTGCAGCAGAGCGGGATTGAGACGAGAGGTCGTACGGACAAGCTCGGTGCGGTGCGCCGCGACATTGCGCTCCAAAGCTGCGCCCAGGCGGCTCTTGGCATGGTTGAACCGCTGGGCGGCCAGCTCCAGCAGGTCGGGCACGCGGGCCAAGCTGCGGTTCAAGGTCTCGATCCGCCCGCGTCGATCAGCCACCAATCGACCGCCGGACCGGTGCAGGCGGCTGGTCAGATCGGCGATGCCGGCCCGCAGTTCGGCCAGCACCGGTGTGGCGATTTCGGCGGCGGCGGTGGGGGTCGGCGCGCGGCGATCAGAAACGAAGTCGATCAGAGTGGTGTCGGTCTCGTGACCCACCGCCGAGATCAAGGGAATGGTGCTGGCCGCCACCGTGCGGGCCAAGGCCTCATCGTTGAAGGCCCAAAGGTCTTCTACCGAACCGCCGCCGCGGGCGACGATCAGGATGTCGGGGCGAGGCACGGCACCGCCCGGTGTCATGGCGTTGAAGCCCTCAATGGCGGCGCGGACTTGGGTGCCGGCGGCGTCACCCTGGACCACCACCGGCCAGACGATCACATGGCAGGGCCAGCGGTCGCGGATGCGGTGCAGAATGTCGCGGATTACCGCTCCAGTCGGGCTGGTGATCACCCCGATGACCGATGGCATGGCGGGCAGGACTTGCTTGCGGGACGCATCGAACAACCCCTCGGCATTGAGCTTGGCCTTTAGCCGTTCGAGCTGGGCCAGCAGCGCGCCGACGCCGGCGGCCTCCATGGTCTCAATGACAATCTGATAGCGGGACCCGGCGGGGTAGGTGGTGATCTTGCCGGTGATCACCACTTCCAGGCCCTGCTCGGGCCGGATGCCGAGATTGCGAACCGAGCCCTTCCACACCACCCCGTCAATCGCGGCGCGCTCATCCTTGATGGTCAGATAGACATGGCCATTGCCGTGGTGGGTGACCTTTGATAGTTCACCGCGCAGGCGGACGAAGCCGTAGGCGTCTTCGAGAGTGCGTTTCAGCGCCTGGGCCAGCTCAGAGACCGAATAGGGCCGCGTGTTGTCGGTGGCGGTTTCAGACTCGGTCGCGAGGTCGCTCATGACGATGAGGTTAGCCGGGGTTGGAGCGTGGGGCTAGGTGGAGCGCCTTTATCTTCCCTCCACGCAGTGGGGGAAGTGTCGCAAGAGTTGGGCAGCAAGGCGCGTGACGATGGGGGTGTGAAACTGAGAGGCAGGGGGCGCACCAGAGTGTCATCCTGGAACGCCGCGCAAGCGGCGTGTCCG
>JANLPX010000214.1:0-4833 GCA_031367485.1 Alphaproteobacteria bacterium
CCGATCTTCAACAAGTCCATGGTCGAGGAGGTCAGGGGCGCTACTTTGGGAGCCTTGACCCCCGCAGGCAGGCTCGCCGCGGCTTCGCCCAGGGCCTCGGCTACCACCTGTCGGGCGCGATAAGGGTCAGACCCTTCGGCAAACACCACGGTGACAATTGACAGTCCCTGGATAGAGGCAGACCTCACCGCCGCCACACCGGCGGCCCCATTAACCGCCTGCTCTACTGGCCGAGTGACCAGCTGCTCCACCTGCTCGGCGGCCAGGCCGGGAGCCTCGGTCTGAACCTCGGCCTGCGCGGGAACGAAGTCGGGGAACACGTCGAACTTGGCATGCGACAAGACCAGCCCGCCATAGATCGCCAGCAGCAGGGCCGCGGCTGCAACAAGCTTGGGTCGGGCGAGCGACCAACGAACAAAGGCGGCCAGCACGATCTATTCGCCCTTGTCCTTCGCCGTCGCTGGCGGCGCGGTTTCGGCGGCATACAGCGCGCTCGCGCCACGGGTGACGACTGTTTCTCCTACGCTAAACCCAGTGGCCGTGAACAGACCCTCCGCTTGCATGGCGGTGGCAACCACGGCACGTCGCTCGAAATGGGTGGCGTCCCGCCGTACATAGACGAAGGTTTGCCCGGCGGTACGAAACAGCGCAGCCCTTGGAACGACAACGCCGTTCTGCGCCCCACCCCTGGCTACCCTGGCAGGCAGAGTCAGGCCGCCGCTCAGACTGGCGACGCGCGGCCCTGAGACTACCCCGATCAGACCGGTGGAGAGCAGGCGAGGATCGCTGGTCCGCGCGGTCCCCAAAATGCGGACTGGAACTGTGCCCAGGGTCCCTAGATCAAGCAGGATGGTCTGCGCGCCGGTTAGGCTCGTCGGCGCGTCAATTCGCACTAATGCCGACCGGCCTGCCGCAAGGTCATCGATCAATCGAGCCCGTCGCTGGTCGGCCATCGTTGCGAAGGCGGCACCCCACTCCAGGCCCAACCGTCGGCGGATCAGGGCCAGCTTTGCACCATCGGCCCGCGCCTGGGCCGCCGCGGCCTCGGCCACGCGCTTAGAGACCGTGGCGTCGGCGGCAGCTAGGTCCCGAGTTCGCTTGGCCTCACTCAGAGAGGCCTGGGCGGCGGCGGAGGCGGAGATCAGATCAGCATCGATAGCGGCCAAGGGTGCAGCGTCCAGTACCCTAGCATAGGCTGTGACTGTTCCGCTGTGCTGGGCACTGGCCAAGGTTTGGACTTCGACACCTAGTTTCTTCTGGGTCGCCAGATCCAAGGTGGCGAGGTGACCAGCCGCCAGACTCGGTCCGGCCAGCAAGACTACCGCCAACACCCATGTGTAAGACCTCACAACCCACCCCCCACTTGTCGCAAATTGCTCTCCAGCACCGCCAACTCTTCCGGATCGAAGGGCGTTCTTAAGGCGTCTTGCAGATCCGCCGTCGCCGCCGCTAGGGCTCTTTGGGCCTCGTTCAACGCCAGCTCTGCCTCCAGCCGTGCCGATCGGGCGGCCAGCTCGTCGGTGCGGTCGGCCTCGCCAGCCTTTAGGCTGCGGATCGCCGCATTGGCCGCGCTTTGGGCCGCTGGTAGATCTCTGTCTCGTGCTAGACCCAGCTGGAGGCGCGCGAGAGCAACTGCCCGAACAGCGTGGTCGATTTCAGACAGGATGTCAGCCTGCATGCTCTCAAGGGTCTTGCCGGCTTGCGCTCGTTTGGCCTCCGCCTGATTTATGGCTGCACGGTTCATATCGCTGGGCGGCAGAGCCAGGGCGAGATTGAAGGGCAATTTGGCAACCCCGTGATCCCAGCTGTAGCCAGGCCCCAAACGCACTTCCGGATACTGCCGCGCGATCTCCAGCCGCAAGGCGTTTTCTGCGAGGTCATAATCAGCTACAGCACGTAGAATATCACGGCGTGTCTGCGCCGCTTGCGTACCGGTAACCCTAGATTGGGGTGGGTCCGATGGCTCTCCCGATGTCGAAAACTTGAGATTGGCAACGACCGCCGGGGACACCCCAAGCGCCTTGGCCACAGCAATATTGGTCTGATCCCGCTTGGCCATGGCGTCGGCCAACCGGTGGTGCGCTGTGGCCGCATCGGACCTGGCGATCAAGGCCACGGACCGAGGGTCTTCGCCGGCCTCGACCCGCGCATCCATACGGTCAGCGCGTAGTTGCCGTGCCTCGGCTAGGGGCCAACTGTCGGCGATTTCAATCTCGGCAGCCAGGTGATCTATCCGAGCGCGGTTGAGAGCGCTCCGCACGCTCCAAACCGCCTCACAATAATCGTAATAGGCCTGAAGCGTGCCCAGATCGGCACTGGATAATCGCGCCTCTCGCCGCGGTTTCTGATCCAAAGGTATATCCGCACCACCCCCATAGAGCCACGGAGAAGCATCGCGGGAGTATTCCACTGTCAGAGTGAGGGAGAGTGCTGGACGGACCCTGGCGACCTTGGCCGAGGCGACTGCTGTGCGATAGGTGGCCAATGCTTGGCTGATTTGAGGATTGCGTACCAATGCGGCCGCTAAGAGTTGCCCGCTGGTCCACGCATGGTCGGCGGGGTATTCGTCCAGGTTCCGGGCAGCCAGCGCGGCAGGATAAGCATCGAGCCTCTGTGGCACCGGTACATAGGTCTGGCAGGCGCTGAGTGCCAATCCCACCGTCATCGCCAGGATTACGCGACCGCTCATTTTCCGACGATGAGCAATTCAAAAGTCCCGGGAATCACCGCCGGTCGTGCAGCCCCAACCGATGGGGCATATTTCGCGGTGGGCAGGAAAATTCGTCCACCCTTGATGTCCATAGCCAGGGTCCGCGCACCGCGCTGGGTAGCGACCGTCTCGACCAATTTGGCCCGCCCCTTCGTGATGGAGATCACCGATAGGGTTCCAGATTTCCCCGCTGGCACAAAGGCCAATTGGCGTACCGGATCATAGGCAACACCGTCGGCACCCTCGCCGATTTTTATCTGATCCACCACCTTGCCGGTGTCGGCGGCAACCACTTCGGCCACACCATCGCAGGATGAAATTAGCAGCCCGTCGGCGCCGTCATAGGCGATGCCGGTCGGACCCTCGCACCCGGCCAACTCATAGCGATTGATAACTTCGCGCTTGGCCACATCGACGACGGCAATTTGGTTCTTGTCCTCCACGTTGACGAACACCTTGCCCTTACCGTCTGTCGCTGCTGCCTCCAGTGTCCCGCCTACTGCGATGGTGCCCACTGCAGTGTGGGTATTCAGGTCGATCAGCGTGATGGTGCCGCCCGCATGGTTCATCACCAAGAGCAGGCCCGACTTGGGGTCGACAATCGCGTCATCTGGCCCAGCACCGGTAGGCACCGAGGTGATGAGTGCGCCGGTTTCAGCATCGACGAAGGTGGCAATGGCTTTGGCCCCGTTGGTCACCAACACCTCCGTCCCGCCCTTGATCGGCATGGCCGCATGGCCCCAAGCTGCTGGCGCGAAAGTCGGGTTCACAGATCGGGTCTTGAGGTCGAAGGCGTTCACCGCCGCGCCGCGCGCTACCAGCACGCGGTCGTGCTTAGCGTCATAGTTGGCATAGTCCCAACCTCCGTCGGGACCGGCCAGTCGGTCGATAACATGATAGCCAGCCGCCTGGGCGGACGTGCTCAGGACCCAAACGGCCAGGGCCGCGACAGCAATCGCTTTGGTCATCACGGAGACTCTCGTTGTTCCAAAGCCTAGACCGCTTCGTATGGCGAAGCGATGACGGCTTTTTAGGGAGTCGGCTTGGCGTAAACCTCGATCAAGAAGGCCTTGAGATCTGCCGCCGACTTATCGGGGATCTGCTCCATCGGTACGTGGCCGACGCCTGGGTAGAGGATCAGCTTGGCACCCGGAATGGCGGCCGCCAGAGCCTTGCCCGCATCGACGGGTATCACTGTGTCGGCTTCACCATGCATGACCAAGGTTGGCGTGTGGATGGCTTGAAAGGTTGCGGCTGTTGCGGGTGTCCTCGGCTGAGACTGACCGTTCAACAACAGGTCCCGATGGCCTGGTGCTAAGGCGAGGTCGGCATAGCGGTCCACGAGCGCGGGTGTGACCAGACTTTCATCGACATAGGCTTGTTTCAGCCCCTTCTCGGCCAAGGGACGCGGGTTGATTTTGCGTAGCATCGCCCGGCCCACGGGGTTGCGCATCAAAGAAAAGACCAGGGGCGGCCCCTCGCGCTTCTTTTCACCCGCCTTGGGCGTTGGCGGCATGCCAGCTGAGTCCACCAGGATGAGCGCCGTCAGTTGGTTAGGGTGCGCCAAGGCATAATGCCAGGCCATGCCGCCGCCCATCGAGTTCCCGGCCAGAGCAAAGTGATCAACCTTCAGCGCTTTGGTTAGTTGGTCGACCACATCAACTTGTCCATCGGTCGAAACCTGATAGCTCGCCGGCACCGTCGTCAGGCCATGCGCCGGTAAGTCCAGGCTGATGATCCGATAGGTGTTGCCAAGGCGCGCCACCCAGGGCTCCCAAGCATCCAGATTGGCCGCGAAGCCGTGCACCATGACGATGGGCGGTCCTGCTGCATTTCCTTGATCGCGATAATGCACGGTCACCCCATCTGGCAGGGTTGCAAACCGTGATGCGGGGTTGGTGTATTTAGCTTTCAGAGTTGCGTACGGAATGTCACGCGCACAACCGACCAAGGCTACGGCGGCCCCTATCAGGGAAATGAGTGCGTATCGTTTGGTGGCCATCTAGGTGAGTCCCAAGCGTTGAAATTGTGAGGCGGGTGCTTCGATTTCCAAGAGCGCCGCGCGAAGCTGTTGTGCAAGCTGGCCCTCAAGGCCTGAGCCGACCAGATTGTGCTCTTCGGCC
>JANLPX010000220.1:0-1906 GCA_031367485.1 Alphaproteobacteria bacterium
CGGCCGCTTTGGTGTCACCCTAGGGGCAAACTTCAATTCCACCGACGTCACCAAGGTTCCCAAAACGGCAGCGCTGTCGGCCTTGTCGCCCTCTCCGATCCTATTTGACCGGATCAATGTCCTGACCTTCGAAAAGGGTACTCCAGAATCCAAGTTCAACGCCGCCGTGGATTGGAAACTGGATAACTACGGCGCCACGGTTAGGGCTACCCGCTACGGCGAAGTGCTCTCGCCCGGCACTACCGCAGCGACAGACCTAGTGCTGAAGCCTGCCGTCGTGGTGGATATGGAAGGCCGCTGGGACGTGACCAGCAAGGTTCGGCTGTCATTGGGGGCTGACAACATCTTCGATAAATACCCAACCAAAACGCCAGCGGTCCTGAACTCGACCTCTAACACGCCGTTCTCGAACTACGCGCCGTTCGGACGCTCGGGCCGGTACGTCTACGGACGTGTGGCTGTGACTTGGTGATTTAGCGCAACCAGCGTCACCACACTGAAACTGAAGGAAACAGCCCAGATCAATTCCGGGCTGTTTCTTTGTCTGCCTCTATTTCTTGGGTGTCCTCACCGACGCCACCAAAGCCTCTGGATCTGGCACACGCTGGTATTGATTGCCGTTTGAGGTAAATCCCGTCGCCTTGGGCTGGATCAGCCCCTCGTCGCAGACGAAATTCAGCCCGGCATAGGCGATGGTGCCCTGGGTCTCGACGACCCACTCCAAGTCCTTGTCCGCATATTTAGAACTCTCGATCACCTCACCCTTGATCCCATAGCGGTTAGAGCTCTTCAGGGCGTCGGCATTCCTAGTGCAGTCATAATAGAACAGCGTCCTAGCCGACTTTGCGGGATCCGTCGTGGCCGCCTTGTCCAACCGCCATTCTACCGCAGACAGGTAAGACTTACCGCCCACGCGAACCTTTGTGATCGAACCGCGATCTATGAAAATGTCGGAGGTCTTGCCAATTCCGGTCACCCACCACTCCGAAGCCTGAGCCGGTGCCCAAGCCGCGAGCACCAGAAGAGGTAGTCCAAATGCTAGGGCTAGCCACCGACCCCCGCTTGGCTTTTTGCTTTCATCCATTGAGATTTCCCCCGTAATTAATGAGAGAGCTCGACAGGGCCAAAAGTCAATTATGACCTCACGGGGCGCGTCTTGCAGTTTGCCCAGGCCCGTCTAGAACCGTCCCAACCACAGGCTGACAGTTCATGAAAACCCAAAAGAGAAGTCTCCGCAGGCAATTGCCACGTTTATCGGGCCTGTTCATCCTTGGGGCTGCCTTGTCTGCCTGCCAGGAACCTCCGAAATTGCGCCCTGCACCAGATGTTCCAATTGTCGGCGGCTATCAAACCGTCGAAATTTCAAATGCCGACCTAGCGTCAGTTCGCGCCCTCGCGATCACTGAACTCCAACGCGTTCATCCCACTGACGAACCTTTCGAACTCAAAACCGCAGAGTCTCAGGTCGTAGCGGGGACCAACTTCCGACTTCACCTAACCGGTCGAAGCAAAAACTATGAAGTCGTGGTCTTTCGCGACCTTCAGGGTCAACGCTCAATCTCGAGCGTTTTGATCGATGACCACTAACCCGCCTCGCATCGCGCCACTCTTGGTCTGGTTTGACGGCGACTGCCCCCTCTGTCGGCGGGAGATCGCTTTGATGCGAAAGCTGGACCGCCGCCAAGCCATCCAGTTTATCGATGCCAGTCAAGGTGACGCCACCTGCCCTATCGCACCGGCAGATCTCCTGGCCCGCTTCCACGCTCAAGAGGATGGGGTCATCCTATCGGGTGCCGCAGCCTTTGCCGCGATGTGGCGCGCGGTGCCAGTTCTGGCACCTTTGGGCAGACTCGCCCGGAATCGTTTCGTGCTGAGGATGCTTGAACACACCTACCTAATCTTCCTC
>JANLPX010000260.1:0-2227 GCA_031367485.1 Alphaproteobacteria bacterium
AGAGAGAAATGAACATATGGGAGGCAGCGGCGATGCCGAGTGCCGCCCCGACCCAACACAGCAAGAAGGTGACGCCGAGCACCACCGCGCCAGTGGCGGCGCATCGGGTGGGGTCTAGGGGGGATTTGTCGTGAAGGACTGGGTTAGTCGAGGTCATGGTCATGTATCCTTTGCGGAATAACCTGACGCTCACTTGATTACCGTTGTTGGCGGTCCGCCTTGATCAGAATCAACCCCCCGCTAGCGGTAGTCCAGGGGCGTCTGGCGCCAAGGTATCGCCGCCGTTCAACGCCTTCTGCATCCAGACCACATCGACCCAACGGCCATACTTGAAGCCGACACTGCGGCTTATCCCAGAGTATTCGAAGCCTAGCGAGCGATGCAGGCCGATGGAGGCGGTATTGCCGCTGTCGCCAATGCCAGCAACCAGTTGGCGCATGCCGCGTGCCTGGCAGGCGGCGACGACCGCGCTCAATACGGCCTTGCCGACGCCCTTTCCGATGGCGTCTGGTGCGACATAGACACTGTCCTCGGCGGTGTGGCGATAGGCCGCGCGGGGGCGGAACGGCCCGGCATAGGCAAAGCCCAGGACGCGCCCGTCAACCTCGGCGACGAGATGCGGCAGACCCCAAGCTAGGATACCTGCGCGCCGCTCCAGCATCTCAGCCGGGGAGGGCGGTACCTCCTCGAAGGTGCCAAAGCCGTGCAGCACGTGGTGGCCGTAGATTTGCGCGAGCGCTCCGGCGTCCGCCTCAGTCGAAGTCCGTATAATCAATATTGGCTCCCTTCTGATCGAGCGCCCAGATGGCGAACGCATAATCCAATGCGATCTCCTTGAGGAAATCGAACCGCCCGGAAGCCCCGCCGTGCCCGGCCTCCATATTGATTTTCAACAGCATGGGCGCGTCACCTGTCGTGGAGGCCCGAAGTTTAGCCACCCACTTCTGGGGTTCCCAATAGGTCACGCGCGGATCGGATAGCCCGCCCGTGGCCAGGATCGCAGGGTAGGGCTTAGCGCTTACATTATCATAGGGACTGTAGGCGGCGATCTGGTCATAGGCCTGCGCGTCCTCCAGCGGGTTGCCCCATTCGGGCCACTCCGGCGGCGTCAGCGGCAGGCTGGTGTCGCTCATGGTGTTGAGCACATCGACGAAAGGCACGGCGGCGATGATCCCAGCCCACAAGTCGGGCCGCATATTAGCAATCGCCCCCATCAGCATGCCGCCTGCCGAGCCGCCATAGGCGACCATCCGGCCCCGCGCGCCATATCCATTGGCAGCCAGGTGCTCGGCGCAGGCGATGAAGTCACTGAAGGTGTTGGTCTTGTTGGCCTTGCGACCATCGAGGAACCAGCCCCAGCCCTTGTCGGATCCGCCGCGCACGTGTGCCACGGCCCAGATCCAGCCGCGGTCAACCAGGCTTAGGTTGCGGATCGAGAAGCTGGGCTCCATGGCGTGGCCGTAAGAGCCGTAACCGTAAAGCAGCAGAGGGGCAGTACCGTCGAGTGGCGTGTCCTTGAGCATCAGTACGGTCACCGGCACTAGCTGCCCGTCGGCGGCAGGAGCCATCAACCGCCTTGCTACATAGTGGGCTGGGTCGTGGCCCGAGGGGATTTCCTGGGTCTTGCGCAAGGTCCGCTCGCGGGTGGCCATGTTGTAGTCGAAGGTCTGGCGCGGGGTGGTTGGCGACTGATAGACGAAGCGGGTGAGGGAGGTGTCGTACTCGTAACCGCCCTCGAGGTTGAGCGCGTAGGCCTCCTCATCAAAGGCAATGACGTACTCAATGCCTTCCCGGGGCATGACCACCAGCCGGTCATTGGCGTCGACCCGCTCGGCCCGGACCAGGTAATCCGCAAAGGCAGCAAAGCCTGTGATGTAGCAGCCAGGTTGGTACGCCACAAAGTCCACCCAGCTAGCCTTGGATGGGACGGCCGCCTGGGAGCACGCGAGCTTGAAATCCAATGCCCCGTCATCATTGGTTCGAACCACCCAGCGGTCAGTCCAGTGGTCTAGCTCATACTTCACACCTACCCGGCGGGCCTCAGCAACGACCGGTGCGGCAGTCGGGTTGGTGGCTTCGATCAGCAAGATCTCGGTGGTTTCCTGATTGCCCACATGGATGAGGATGCGGCTGTCATCGCTGGTGGTCCCGATACCCAGGAACATACCTTCGTCGACCTCTTCATAGACCAGCACGTCGTCACCGCCCCGCGCTGGACGACGGAAGA
>JANLPX010000271.1:0-8922 GCA_031367485.1 Alphaproteobacteria bacterium
GAGGTGCGGGCGTAGCGGGTAATTTCCACATTATCGCCGGACTCGCCTGCAACGCCCCCGAGCTGGACAGTGCGTTTCAGGTACGCACCCCCATCGACTCTCCAGCTAAGGAGGCTGTCGGCCCACTTCCCCCACGTGTGGGGGAAGATGTTAGGCCTCGGACGCTGAATTGATGACTTTAGCCACGACGCCGTAGGCGACGGCTTCTTCGGCGCTCATCCAGAAGTTCCGCTGGGTGTCTTTGACGACCTTTTCGTAGGTCTGGCCGGTTTCCTTGGCGATCATGCGGTTGACCCGCTCGCGCATCTTGATGATTTCGTCGGCCTCGATCTGGATGTCAGAGGCTTGGCCGCGGACGCCGCCCATGGGTTGGTGCAGCAGGAAACGAGTGTTGGGCAGGCATAGGCGGTTCTTCTTGTCAGCGCCTAAGAAGATCGAGGCCCCGGCGCTGGCGACCCAACCGGAACCGATGACCTTCACCTTGGGGCCGCAGAAGCGGATCATGTCGTGGATGGTGTCGCCGCTTTCCACGTGGCCGCCGGGCGAATTGATGACGACCTTGATGTCCTTGTCATTCTCTTCCGCCAGGGCCAGCAATTGGGCGGTGACCCGCTCGGCCAACCGCATATTGATTTCGCCGAAGATCAGCACGGTGCGGGACTTGAACAGCGCGTTCTGAACCGGACCTGAGGTCATCGGCATGTCGGGCTTGGGCTCGCTGCCTTCTTCTTCGTCTTCGTCCAGTCGCCAATTGCGCATGGTGTGGTCACTCCAAAAAGTCTTTGTCTGCGAACCTGATGTGCGCCGCGTGCATCCGCAAGGGCACGGGCCTCAAATCCTAAGTCATTTCCAAAGGCAAGGCCCTGTTCGCACTTGGAGGGCGAACGCTAAGCCTTTAAAGCCCCCAACTATGAACATGCCGTTGACCCAACCGCCACAGTGGCGGCTCGATGACCTCTATACTGGGCGCAATGATCCCAGGGTCGAAAGTGATCTGGCCGCTGCCAAGGCCGCGAATGATGAACTCGCAAAACTCAAGGGTCGCTTTGTGACCATGCGGCAAGATCCATTGCGGTTGGGCGAACTGCTCGATCACGGGATCAACCTCTACGAGGCGACGACAAACGGTCTTTGGGCGGCCGGGGCATATGCCAGCTTGGCGGCATCCACCGCGCGTGATGACAGCGCATGGGCGAAATTCGAAGGCGACCTGCGCGCCCGAGCTGCTCAGATCGGAGCTGAGAGCCTGTTTTTTACCCTCGAGCTCAATCAACTAGATGATTCAGAGATTGAAGCCGCGTTTCGTGCGCACCCGTCTTCGGAACGTTGGCGGCCCTGGATGCGGCGGGTCCGGCTGTCCCGCCCCCATGAATTGTCGCCAGAATTGGAACGACTATTTATCGACCGCAGTCCAGCGGTGGCTAATTGGACAAGGCTGTTCGACGAGACCCTGGCTCGGTTGACCGCAAAGGTCGGTCGCGACGAACTAAGTCTGCCAGAGGCCTTGAACCGGATGTCTGATCCGGACGCGGCCATCCGCAAACAGGCGGCCCAAGCCTTGGCCAAAGCGTTGGAGGCGCGGACACCGACCCTAGCCTTGTCGCTCAACACCATCGTCTTTGAGAAGCAGGTTGAGGACGGCTGGCGGAAGTATCCAAGTCCCGCAGCCTCGCGCCATTTAGCCAATGAGGTCGATGCCGACGCGGTCGACGCGCTGGAGGCGGCTGTCGTCGAAGGCTATCCCTCTGTCAGCCACCGCTATTATCGGCTGAAGGCTCAGATCATGGGTCGCAAGAGTCTGGACTATTGGGATCGCAATGCGCCTTTGGAGACCACCCAGCCCCGGCTTTATGGCTGGGACGAAGCGCGAGATATGGTGCTGGAGAGTTTTTCGGACCTGGCTCCCAAATTCGCTGTCACCGCAAAGTCTTTCTTCGACAATCCTTGGATCGATGCGGCGCCGCGTGCAGGCAAACAGTCCGGGGCCTATTCCCATCCGGTAACCGCCAACCGGCACCCCTATGTGTTCATGAACTATATGGGCGAGCGTCGCGATGTGCTGACTCTAGCGCATGAGCTGGGTCACGCGGTGCATCAGACTTTGTGCGCGCCGCTGGGCACCCTGCTGGCCGACACGCCGCTGACCTTGGCCGAAACCGCATCGATCTTTGGCGAGGGTTTGGTGTTTGAGCGCCTGCTGGCCGGCGCTTCCAAGGCCGAACGCAGAGGGCTGTTGGCGGGTCAGATCGAGGACGGGTTGAATACCGTCTTTCGCCAGATCGCCTTCCATCGGTTCGAGACGCGGTTCCATGCCGCAAGGGTCGAGGGCGAACTTGCGCCCGACCAAATCGGAGCCTTATGGCTTGAGGTGATGGGCGAGAGCCTCGGGCCCGCCGTTAAACTGAACCCGGGTTATGAGCACTACTGGGCCTATGTCAGCCACTTCGCCCACGCGCCATTCTATGTCTACGCCTACGCCTTTGGGGACCTGTTAGTGCGGGGTTTGATGGAAGCGCGTCGGGAAAACCCAGCGGGATTTGCGCCACTATATGAGCAGTTATTGGCGGCAGGCGGGACCCAGACCTATGTGGAAGCCCTGCGGCCGTTTGGTCTCAATCCACGGGAAAAGGCGTTCTGGGTGGCAGGCGTAAAGCAGATGGAGCGCTTAGTGGATGCCTTCGAAGCGCTTGCATGAACAACAATTCACTGGGCCTTCGCGGGGCATGCCCATAAGTCCTTCACAGAGGGCAATTGCCTTGATGGAGACCATATGAAGCGCCAAATCCAGGTACTGTTGTTCAGCTTGGCCGTGATCGCTATGCCCTTCACGTCTGCCTCAGCGGCCGAGAAGCCCCCGGTCAAACTGGCCAAAGTGTTCCCTTATCTGGAACAATATCTAACTATTCCGCCAGCGGAGCGGAACCGGTTTTCCATGAGTTACGCTTTCATGATGAACGGAAAACCGGCGGCTGGGCTGAAGGCGGTGATCGTGGAGGCGGACGGACGACGGACACCTTTGACCTTTGGCCCAACAGGTCGCGCGACCACGCTGCCCAATGCCCATCAGTTGAAAACAGCGCAATTCATCGCCGACGTCTCAGAGGGTGCCAAAATGGGCGTCTCACTCGAAATGCTCCCGAGCATGGCGGTGGCCAAGGAAATCAGCGCGCGGGAAGCCGAACTCTCGATTGCACAAGTCAATGCCGGCATAGCCAAGGCTGCTGGGGCCATGAGTTTCGCCGCCCCGAAGATGACCGGTATGTCCTTTGTGGGTGCCGGACAGGGCGTCGCCCGCTTGGCCAATGGCAAAGAGACGCCGCTGCCGCTCGACAAGGGCACGCCCTTCTATGACCCCGCCGTGACCAAGGGCGCAGTTACTATCGTGCTGGCCAAGACTCCGGCCAAGCTGGATTTCAAGGCGAAATAACCGATTGAGGCATGGCCTCCCAAAGGTAGAGCGGTATAGGTTTTCTCAAAATCGATGAGGAAACGCCATGACCCAAGCCAGCCAACCCTGGATGGACATCAGCCTCTCAGCTGACGCGCGGGCCGCGTTGCTGGTGGCTGAGCTGACCCTCGATGAAATGATCAGCCTCGTGCATGGCCCGATGCCAAACCTATTGCCGACAGCGCCATCGGATTGCGCCCGCGGTGCGGGGTATGTTGCAGGCGTTCCGCGACTGGGGATCCCGGCGCTGAATGAGACGGACGCGAGTTTGGGCGTGACCAACCCACGCAAGGTTCGGGTGGGTGATGGAGCGACGGGCTTGCCGTCTGGTCTGGCCTTGGCGTCGAGCTGGGATGCTGAACTGGCCTATCAGGCCGGTGCAATGGTTGGGTCAGAGGCGCGGGACAAAGGCTTCAATGTGCTGCTGGGCGGCGGGGCCAACCTCACCCGCGAACCCCGTTGCGGTCGAAATTTCGAGTATCTGGGGGAAGACCCGCTATTGGCGGGTGTTTTGGCTGGGGAGGCCATCGCTGGAGCTCAGTCCAACAAAATCGTCTGCACACTGAAACACTTTGCGCTGAATGATCAGGAAACTTGCCGCCACGTGGTGGATGCTCAGATCGACGAGGCGGCTCTGCGCGAGAGCGACCTGCTGGCTTTCCAGATCGCGATCGAACGCGGCAATCCCGGCTCGGTAATGAGCGCCTATAACAAGGTCAATGGCGACTGGGCCGGCGAGAACGACTTCCTCCTGAACCGGGTGCTGAAGAGCGATTGGAACTATCCAGGCTGGGTGATGAGCGATTGGGGTGGATGCCACTCTACGGCTAAGGCTGCGTTGGCTGGGCTCGACCAGGAGAGCGGAGAGCAACTGGATAAGCAGGTCTATTTCGGGGCCTTGCTGAAAGAGGCTGTTGAGCAAGGCGAGGTGCCTTTTGAGCGGCTGACCAACATGGTCCACCGCATTCTGCGCAGCCTGATCGACAAGGGCCTGCTGGACGCGCCGGTGGAGCTGCGCCCAACCGACTATGGCGCCAATGGTGAGATGGCGCTGCGTGCGGCCGAGGCGGGGATTGTGCTGCTCAAAAACGCGGGTGATCTGTTGCCGTTGTCGCGGAAGGTTCGGCGGATCGCCGTGATCGGTGGACATGCCGATGCCGGTGTCTTGTCGGGCGGCGGCTCTTCACAGGTGATCGCGACGGGCGAGGGGGGTCGCGAGATCGTGCCCGAACAGGATGGCATGATCCCTCGGACTCAGGTCTATCACGCCCCGGCCCCGCGCTCGGAGATCGAGAAACAGGCCCCGCAGACGCAGGTTATGTTTGATGATGGGCGCGATCCAGCAGAGGCCGCCGCGTTGGCCAAGACTTGCGATGTGGCCATTGTTTTCGCCGTGCAGTGGGCGACTGAGGCTGAGGATTTGCCAAGCCTTTCGCTGCGAGACGACCAGGACGCGCTGATCGCAGCGGTAGCTGCGGCCAATTCCAGGACCGTGGTGGTGTTGGAGACTGGAACCCCGGTGCTGATGCCGTGGCTGGATCAGGTGAGCGGGGTTCTGCAGGCTTGGTACGCGGGAACCCGGGGCGGCGAGGCGATCGCGCGCGTATTGTTCGGTGAGGTCAATCCCTCCGGACGGCTGCCGATCACTTTCCCGAAATCGACCGATGACTTGGTGCGACCCGACATTCCCGGTCAGATCTTTGGCCCGCCGGTGGAGGGAGCTACCATCCCGACCTCGCATCGCGATGTTCAACAACATAAAGGGCGGATCGCAGTTGATCATCCCGAGGGAGCCGATGTCGGCTATCGCTGGTTTGACCGAAAGGGCCTGAAGGTTCTGTTCCCATTTGGGTTTGGCTTGTCCTACAGCCGGTTTGAGTATGCCAATTTGAAGGTTTCCGGAGGTGAAACCGCCACGGCGACCTTTGAGATCACAAATACCGGAGAGCGGGCTGGGACCGAGACTGCGCAGGTCTATGCCAGGGTCAATGGCGGCCAGCGGCTGATCGGCTGGGCGCGGCTGTCGCTACGACCAGGAGAGACCAAATCCGCGACGGTCGTGGCCGACCGTAGGCTACTAGCAAGCTATGACACGTCCTTGCCGGGTTGGCGCATTGAAGCTGGTCAACTGGCAGTCTGTGTTCAATCTGACGCGACACGGGTGAAGTTGAGCGGTCATGCCGAGATGCTTGAGACGACTCTGGCACCGTAGGAAAATTTGACAACCATATTATTGTCAAATATCGAAAGATATGTCTTCAATCCAATTAATCCGTTTTGCAGCGGTAATGGCAATCCTAGCTGGAGCCCTACGAATCATCTCGACCTTCGCTGGTGCAAGGCTGGTCGGCGACTATGCCGAGGTCCTCTATCTGCTGATCGACGTTGGTTTGTTGGGCAGTGTGTTGGCGGCCTATCTCAGCTGTTCTGTGGCGCTCGGGACCTTGGGGTTTGTCGGATTCGGGTTTGCATTGGTTGGCGCAGCCAGCATCGTGGGGCCAGATGGGGCGATGTTTGGTGCTCCGATCTATCAGGTGGGTGGTGGGTCGATGGTTGTTGGCTTGGCATTGGTAGCCGCTGCCCAGCTCAGAGCCAGGATCAATCGGGTCGGATCGTCGTTATGCTGGCTCATGGCCTTGGTCGCCGCAGGTTTTTCGACCACGGTGCCTGTGAGCTTCATGATCCTGGGCGTGGTCTTCGGACTTGGTTTTATGGCCTTAGGTCTTGAGCTCCTGAGGGAAGCTAAAGCCGGCGCCTAGGCGGGCCTAGCCGCATCAGGCCTTGCCAAGTTTCAAACAGGCGTTCATCACCCACCGGCGATGTCCGATGACCTAACCGAAGTCCAAAGCGCCGTCGTTCCCGATGGCTTTGTGATCAATCTGTGGCAGCGCGGTTTTGGCCGCGCGGTGGGGCCGTTTTATTCGCGACGTGAGCCGAACAACGATGAAGTCATGGCGTTTCGCGTGGAGGAGCACCACGCTAACGGCATGAACAATTGCCATGGCGGTATGCTGATGAGCTTTGCCGATATGGCCTGGGGTCGAGCGATCACCAACCATAAAGAAATGGGCTGGGTGACCGTGCGATTGATGACTGACTTCCTATCTGGCGCCCATATGGGCGACTGGGTAGAGGGCACGAGCGAGATCATCGGCTCTCAGGATGATCTTTTCACGGTTCGAGGCCGGATCTGGTGCGGTGATCGTACCTTGATGACCGGCACGGGCGTTTACAAAGGTATCCCCTCAATCGTGCGCAAGCCCGGCGAGCGGGAAGTACGGGGCTAGAACATGGCGTTGGATCCAGCAATCAAAGAAGGCGCGCCGGTCGGTTATGATGATCGCCCGATCCATTCTGAGCCAGGGGCCCTGCCGCCTGAGGTGCAGGCTCCGCTTGCGCCCTTCCAGGGCCAGGAGCCGGACGCGCCCCAGTGGTTTACCGACGCGATCGCCCAGGAGCCGGAGCGCAGCTTCGTCACCTCCTTGGGCACCCAGATCGAAATGCTGACTTGGGGCGAGGTGGGCAAGCCCGGCCTGTTGTTGGCGCACGGCAATTCGGCGCATGCCGATTGGTGGAGTTTCATCGCGCCCTATCTGGCGCAGAACTATCGCGTGGCGTCCATGTCGCTGGCCGGCATGGGGGCGTCAGATTGGCGCGATACCTATGCCTTCCAGGATTTTAGCGAAGATGCGGAAGCCGTGGCCCAGGCGGCTGGGCTCTATGCCAATGGCAAGCCGCCGATCTATATCGGACATTCGTTTGGAGGCAGCCAGGTGTTCTTCGCAGCTGCGCGCCATCCCGAACGGATGACTGCCGCCATCATGGTCGACACCGGCTTTGGCGGGCCGCCGCCCGACTCGCCCGAGGGCAAGCGGATGATGGCGCAACAGGCGCGCAACATTCCCACCAGCGACCGTGCGCAGCGGGTCTATCCGGACTTGCAGGCGGCCTTGGCACGGTTCCGCTTCATGCCGCCGCAGGTGGCTGGCAATCTGTTCATCGCCGACTTTATCGCCCGCCGTTCGCTAAAGCGCGCGCCGCTTGAGGACGGATCGGGCGAAGGGTGGACTTGGCGATTTGACCCGAACATGTGGATCAAGTTGGATCGTTCATTGATGACGGGCATGATGGATGGCGCACCACCCAAGGTGACCGTGCCCCTAGTTCACATTTTTGGGGACAGATCGATGATCATGATGCGGCGCGGGGATGACTATGTCTCGCCCTTCCCGGCGGACATGCTGGAGATCGCCATTCCGGACAGTGCTCACCACATCATGGTCGATCAGCCCTTGGCCCTGGTGGCGGCGTTGCGCGGCCTACTCGCCTCCTGGCCGCCAAAGCGGACTTGAGCCGACGCGGGGGAACGTGTAGTTGCGCCCTATTGGAAGAGAGACCGATACCCATGGCTTCTGAATATCATCGCGGCGAAATGAACATCGACGAACAGGTCGCGACCTTTCACCTGTTCAACGGCATGACCAAATGGGGCTGTTTGGCGCTTGCGGCGCTGCTGGCGCTACTGACCATATGGTTCTGTACGCCGCTGGGTTTCCTACCAGGGTTCATCACAGCCGCAGTTGTTACCGTGCTGGGTGTGATTGTTCTGCGCGATAAGCCGGACAGCGGCCTCTAAAGGCCCCTTTGCTAGACTTGATTCGCACGGCTGACTAAGGTTCGCCTCAGTCTGGGTATGGGGGAAATTCTGCATGGCCGTGATTGCCGTCACCAAGGAGCGCCGCGCCGGAGAGACCCGCGTCGCAGCTACGCCGGATTCGGTCAAGAAACTCATCGCGGCGGGATTCTCAGTCACGGTTGAGGTTGGAGCGGGCGCTGCGGCTTCCTACTCCGACGCTGACTATGAGGCGGCTGGGGCGACCCTGGTCAAGACCCTCAAGGCCGCGCTGGATAAGGCCGATATTCTCTTCAAGGTGCGGGCTCCCGTCGACGAGGAAATCGCGGTTCTGAAGTCGGGCACCATCGTGGTGGCCACGCTCAACCCTTACATCGAGAAGGACGCGTTGGCGGCCCTTGCCGCCAAAGGTGCGACCGCCTTTGCCATGGAATTTGTCCCGCGGATCACCCGTGCCCAGGTGATGGACGTGCTGTCTTCGCAGGCTAACCTTGCCGGATATCGTGCGGTCATCGAAGGCGCAGAGGCCTTCGGCAAGGCCATGCCGATGATGATGACCGCCGCTGGGACGGTGGCAGCGGCCAAGGTGTTTGTGATGGGGGTCGGCGTTGCTGGCCTGCAGGCCATTGCGACGGCCCGACGTTTGGGTGCGGTGGTCACGGCAACAGACGTGCGTCCGGCCACCAAGGAGCAGGTCGAAAGCTTGGGGGCCAAGTTCCTGGCCGTCGAGGACGAGGAATTCAAGAACGCCCAGACCGCTGGCGGTTATGCCAAGGAAATGAGCGCCGAGTACCAAGCCAAGCAGGCCGAGTTGGTCTCAACCCATATCGCCAAGCAGGAC
>JANLPX010000360.1:0-2787 GCA_031367485.1 Alphaproteobacteria bacterium
ATCCAGGCTGTCTTGGCTCGTATAGCGTGAGGGCAGCATGAAGCAGCGCACACGCTCGGGGCCGAGAGCATCGGCGGCCACCACCGCAACAATCGCAGAGTCCACGCCACCGGAAAGCCCAAGCAAAACGCCAGGAAAGCCCGACTTGTTCACATAGTCGCGCAGGCCAAGCACCATGGCGCGATAGACTTCTTCCGGGCCGGTGACCCAACCGTGCATAGGCGCGTCGACGCACGCCCAACCGGCTACGCCCTTCTCCCAGCTCGACAGCGCCAAGGCTTCTTCGAACATAGGAAGGCTCATGACTAGCTCACCCGCCGCCGAGAGGGCAAAGGAACCACCGTCGAACACTAGCTCGTCCTGACCGCCCACCTCATTGACATAGACCATCGGCAGGCCCGTCTCGGCCACGCGCGCCTTGGCCACCTTCATCCGCTCATCATCAGCGGTCCTGCGGAACGGAGAGCCATTAGGCACCAGCAGGATTTCAGCGCCCTGCGCCTTGAGTGCTCCACAGACCGCGGCCTGCCAGATGTCTTCGCAGATTGGCACGCCCAGCTTGACGCCTTTCCATTCAAAGATCAGGGGACCTTCGCCCGGCGAAAACACCCGCTTCTCATCAAACACGCCGTAATTGGGCAGGTCGCTCTTGAAAGCCACGCCCTGAACCTTGCCTTTCGCCAGGAAGGCCAGTCCGTTGCGAGGACGCTCGCCAGCCTTCGACGGTGGCCAAATGACGCCAATTAGGGTGGCGAACTGGTCGTCTGTCTCCAAAGCCAAACGCTCGACGGCCGCCTTGCCTGCTGCCCAAAACGCGGGCTTCAGAGCTAGATCCTCCGGCGGGTAGCCATTGAGGAACAGTTCAGAGAAGAGAGCAATGTCCGCCCCCTGGGCGCGCGCCTGACCCATCCGCTCGCGTGCCAGCGCCTCATTGGCCGCAATAGCACCTACGGTGGGATTGGCCTGAACGGCAGCAATAACGAAGCGAATAGTCATGCCCCCGATGTAGCGTCGCCAGGCGCGCGCCGCCACATGGAAAACATCGACAGCGTCGACAAAACAAAAAAGCCGCCGACGCTGGGGGCGGCGGCTCCAATGTATTCGATTGAGCTCTTAGGCGCTGACGGCGGTCCGACGGCGACGACGGAGCGATGCGCCCACCAGACCGAAACCGGCAATCATCATAGCCCAGGTTGCAGGTTCAGGCACGCCAGCCGTTGGGGTCTGGGCCTCACCCACCGCCGAACCGCCTTGGATACGGTTGGTGTTGATGGACTGATATCGAACATATAGGTCCGACAGCTTCAGCAGGGTCGGCGCTGTCGCAAAAGTCAGCGAGAAAGTGCCCACGCCCGTATTGCCCTTGGTCACACCCGCCGACGCACCGCCAGCGCAGTTGTTACCTGTGATGCAGACTTCCTTAGTTCCCAAGATCGGCACATTACCGTTACGCGCCGTGTGGGTGTAGACGCCAGTCGCCGAGGCGCTGACCACGTCCGGATTCGTGTTGAAACCGAAACCAGACACGCGCGAGGCCGTAACTGGCGACGAAGAATTGTTCTTGACGCTATAGCTAAAGGTCCAGGTCTTCCCGGCGTTGCCGATGGACGACAGGGTGTAAGTTACATTTGACGTTAGACCAGCGATCACCGAAGGATCACGGCCATTGAAGTTAGCCGTCTGGCCCAGGCCGATGTCGGCTGCTGACCAAGACAACACGACGGCGGCCTGCGCGCTGCTGGCAGCACTCGCAACCACAAGAGTCGAAAACACTGCGGCAATCACGCGCAACGTCCGATTCCACGTATTCATTTCAACACCCCTAGCCAATTAACGACTTATTATCAGCACTAAAGAGGGATGGAAAGCCGACTCAACCGTCAGGGGAGCCGGGCACTCTAAATAGAGCCTTGCTCGCGGGAATTGAGCCCGCATTGAGAGCCATTCTTGTGTCAACTAGACACCTATCCATCACCCGTAGTCTTTTCTCGTTGAGAGACAGCCTACAGGGCAATGCTTAGGATTTTCTAATCGTCGCGATGCACGCGTTCGCGGCGTTCATGGCGCTCTTGGGCTTCCAGGCTCATTGTCGCAATTGGCCGCGCATCTAGCCGCGCCAAACCAATGGGTTCACCGGTCTCTTCGCAATACCCATAAGTGCCGTCCTCGATCCGACGCATGGCATCATCGATCTTGGAAATCAGCTTACGTTGCCGGTCCCGCGTCCTAAGTTCGAGCGATCGATCGGTTTCAGAGGTCGCTCGGTCAGCGATATCGGGGTGATTTTCAGTCTCGGCCTGCAAGTGAACCAGCGTTTCCCTGGCCTCGCGTGCAATCTCTTCCTTCCAAGCATTGAGCTTATGCCGGAAATATTCGAGCTGTCGCTCATTCATAAACTCTTCGCCTTCAGACGGGCGATAGTCGGACTTTTCAGCCATGACGGTAGTCATAAGAATCTCGCACCCCTGGAAACCGTCGCCTAGAGCATGTTCCGATAGGTGGGAACCGGCTATCGGAGTGAACATGCTCTAAGTTTCTGAATTAGAGCCCTTTTCATCCCTTTGGACGATTCCGTCTAAAGGGAAAGGGCTCTAGAACGCGGGGCGCTTATACCAAACCGCACAGCCCCTGCAACGCACCTCACGCAATAGGCGTGAAGTATCACGAATTGTTCGCCTGTTCGCGCTTGGCCAATTCGACGGCTGCGCGGGTTTCGATGTGGTTGAGGATGTCTTCCAAGCCTGGATCATCGGTCTGATCGCGCTGATCGCGGATCGCCTGTCGCAG
>JANLPX010000373.1:0-5695 GCA_031367485.1 Alphaproteobacteria bacterium
CGCCAAACCAGCCAGCGGCTACACGGCCTATTTCGTGGAACTGGTCTATCCGAGCGGCGGCAAATATCCGCTGAAGTTCACCACCGAGGTCTCGGTAAAGCCTGACGTCCTACCCTATCGCTGGGAAGACGCCCGGCCGATTACGACGCCGCCGAAGTAGTCCCATTGTTGCGGTAATAATCGATGAGATCCAGGGCGAGCAATTCGTCTAACTCTGGCTCGCGCGGCCTACCAGAACTCACCCGGCCTCTAACAACGCGAGCAGCAGTCGCTCCTCGGGCGAGTACCAGTGAGTGCCTCGAAGTAGTCTAGTGTCGCCGAGCTTTCCCTCACTGATCAACCCTACAACCGCTGGATGGATATAGGATTTCCGGGCGACTGAGGGCGTATTTCCGAGTTGCAAAGCGACGATCTCTGCGGCGTGTCTGATAGTGAGTTGGAGATCACGCGTCTGGCTGACGCACGGTGATGTCGTCAGTCGTTTTGGCATGGCCACAACGTTAGATGGCCGCTGATTTTATTCCGCGGCGTATTCCACCCTTGACCGGAGACTTACTGGAACATTATAGGAACTATGGCTCAATTATCCACCCTCGAAAAGCTGGAAATCCTCGCGGATGCGGCGAAATATGATGCATCGTGTGCATCATCAGGCACCAAGACGCGGTCCAGCCTAAACGGCAAGGGGATTGGCTCAACCGAGGGCATGGGCATTTGCCATGCTTATGCCCCGGACGGACGCTGCATCTCGCTCCTCAAAATCCTGATGACAAACAGTTGCATTTTCGATTGCCACTATTGCATCAACCGCAAGAGCTCCAACGTCCGGCGCGCGCGGTTCTCGGCCGCCGAAGTGGTGGAGCTCACGCTCTCCTTTTATCGGCGTAATTATATCGAGGGATTGTTCCTCTCTTCGGGCATTATCCGCAGCTCCAACTATACGATGGAGCAGATGGCCGAAGTTGCCAGATCACTGCGTGAAGATCATGACTTCCGGGGTTATATCCACCTAAAATCGATACCGGACGCCGATCCCGAACTGATCGCGCTGGCAGGCAAACATGCCGACCGGATGTCGATCAATGTTGAGCTTCCGACCCGCGCCGGCCTCGAACAGCTTGCACCTGAAAAATCTGAGCGCCGGATTGAATCCGCGATGAAGGGGATTGCGGGTCAAATTATCGAGGCCAAGGATGCCCGACGCAAATTTCGCAATGCGCCAAATTTCACCCCGGCCGGTCAATCCACTCAGATGATCATCGGCGCGGACGCGGCATCGGATAGTGATATCGTGGTGCGTGCAAAGAGCTTGTATGACCGGTTCAGTCTGCGCCGCGTCTATTATTCCGCGTTCAGCCCGATACCCGATGCCAGCGCGGTCCTCCCGCTCAAACGCCCGCCGCTCATGCGCGAACACCGGCTTTATCAATCCGACTGGCTGATGCGTTTTTACGGGTTCACTCCGCATGAGGTGATGGCGGCAACGGACAGTAAAGGCATGTTGCCGCTTGATATCGATCCAAAACTCGCCTGGGCGCTCAAATTTAGAGACATGTTTCCGGTCGACATAAACCGCGCCCCGCGCGAAATGCTGCTCCGTGTTCCCGGCCTCGGGGTCAAGGCTGTCAACGGCATATTGCGAAGTCGCCGCATGAAACGGCTGGGGCTCGATGATCTGGCCCGCCTGACAAATTCAGTGGCGCGGCTGCGGCCGTTTATCGTGGCACAGGACTGGTTGCCGGTTGCGCTTGGCGATAGGCTTGATCTCACGCCCATCGTAAAACCACCTGCTGCACAGCTTGATCTGTTTGGAACATAGGTTGCGCGCGCGTTGACAGGCATGGACACAGTCAGCCAGCCCATCCTCGCCCGACTCGCAGATCCGGTCGATTTTGACGGCTGGCGTGATCAGGCGCGGCGTTTTGTGGCAGATGACATCCCGTCAGAGGCGATCGTTTGGCAGGTCGGTGATCATCTGTCTGACCTGTTCGCCACAGTCGGGCCTCCGCCGCCCGTACAGGTTGCCATTTTCCCAGTCCCCAGGGCATTCATCGATCTAGCGCAGTCGGTGATATGTCACCGCGATCCCGAACGCTTTGCGCTGCTCTACTCGGTGCTTCTCCGCCTAAAGCGGGATTCCCGCGCGTTGGAAGATAAGAGCGATCCGCTAATTCACCGGCTCGAAGGACTGGCAAAGGCAGTGCGGCGCGATATCCACAAAATGCGTGCCTTTGTCCGCTTTAGGAAAACTGAGGATAAGGTCGGGTACGTAGCCTGGTTTGAACCCGAGCATCATATTGTGCGCGCTAACGCTGGATTTTTCGTTCGGCGCTTTACCAATATGAACTGGTCAATCCTCACTCCCGAAATGTCGGTCCATTGGGACGGGGATGTGCTGTGCGAAGGTCCTGGGGGCGTCGCGGGCGATGCGCCGCAAAGTGATGCGGTCGAAGCACAGTGGAAGGCGTACTACGCCTCAATTTTTAATCCCGCACGCCTGAAAGTTGGAGCGATGCTGAAGGAGATGCCACGTAAATATTGGAAGAACATGCCGGAGACTGCGCTGGTTTCCGGCTTGATCGCAGGCGCGCAGGCACGGGAGGCAAGGATGATCGAGAGCGAAATCCGGCCCCCATTGCCCGCTGGGGAAGGAGATTGGAATAACGTCAAGACGGCTGCAGCGCACTGTGAGCGTTGCGCCCTTCATAAATGCGCAACCCGTACGGTGTTTGGCGAAGGGCCCCTGGATGCACGACTTATGCTAGTTGGTGAACAGCCGGGCGATCAGGAGGATGTGGCGGGACGGCCCTTTGTCGGTCCCGCGGGCAGGGTGCTCGATGAGGCACTAATAGCTGCGGGGCTTGATCGCGCATCACTCTATGTCACCAACGCCGTTAAACACTTCAAATTCATCCAGCGTGGCAAGCGCCGCATTCATGAGAGACCTAATGCAGGTGAGATTGATGTCTGTCGCTGGTGGCTCGATCAGGAACGCAGGATTATTGCGCCAGCGATTATCCTCGCTCTGGGGGCAACCGCTGCACGCAGTGTTCTGGGCCGCCAGACGACGATTTCCACGGCGCGTGGGCACCCCATTGCGTTGGAAGGCGGGGGCGAGGCTTGGGTGACAATTCATCCGAGCTATCTTCTCCGCCTTGAAGACCCTGTCATGGCGGCAGAGGAGCGCCGTCGTTTCGTTGAAGATCTTCATGCGGTGCGCCGCCGCTTGGAAATTATCTAGTGTCGTTCTCACTTTTAGATTCCCGACACCACCCCTTGCTTCCCGCGCTCACGTCGCAAGAGCCCTTTCCCTTTGGACGGGTTTGTCCAAAGGGATGAAAAGGGCTCTAATTCAAAAAGATAGAGCATGTTTTGTTCCGAAAACCGGTTCCCACTTATCGGAACATGCTCTATGTCCCTCCCCGCATGAAGCCGCCCATCCTAGCGCTAAAACAGGTCCGTCTCGCTGACGGGCAGAAGATGCTGTTTGACGGGGTCGACCTCGGGCTCGAACCCCGCAGCCGTGCGGCCTTGGTCGGGCGCAATGGCGCGGGCAAGACGACGCTGCTGAAAGTGTTGGCCGGGCTGATCGAGGCCGATGACGGGGAACGCGTGGTCAAGCCCGGCACCCGCGTGGTGATCGTGCCTCAGGAGCCGGAGATCACGGGCGAGACCGTGCTAGACTATGCGACCGCTGGCGGCGCGGAAGACTATCAGGCCCAAACGACCCTGGAGCTGTTCGGGATAGATCCTGAGAAATCCGCCAAGGGCCTCTCGGGTGGCGAGATCCGCCGCGTGGCTTTGGCTCGCGCCCTGGCCGAAGACCCCGACATCCTGTTGCTGGATGAGCCCACCAACCACCTGGACATCCTGGCCATCGAGACCCTGGAGCAGGAACTGGCCTCCAGCCGTGCGGCCATGCTGATCATCAGTCACGACCGCGCCTTCTTAGAGCGCACCACCGGTCGCTGTTTCTGGCTGGAACACCGCAAGATCCGCCGCCTGGACAAGGGCTTCGGGGCCTTCGACGAGTGGGTCGATCAGGTCATGGCCGCCGAGGTCGAAGAAACCCGGCGCATCGAGAAGAAGCTGGAGCAAGAGGAATACTGGCTGCAGCGCGGCGTGACCGGTAGGCGGGCTCGCAATGAGGGCCGCCGCCGCGCCCTGATGGACCTGCGCCAGGTCCGCATCGACCGGATGGGTGAGGCCCGCGGCGAGATGAATATCGGCGTGGAGTCCTCTGGCCTCTCGGGCAAACGGGTTGTCGAGGCGCGCGGTCTCTCAAAAGCGTACGGCGACCGCACCCTGCTTAAGACCTTTTCCACCCGCATCCTGCGCGGCGACCGAGTTGCCATCGTCGGTCCTAATGGCGCGGGCAAGACCACGCTTGTTAAGCTGCTGCTCGGGGACGTCGAGCCGGACTCGGGGTCGGTGAAGCTGGGGGCCAATCTGGAAGTTGCCTATATCGACCAGGCCCGCGCTGAGCTGAGGCCCGACATGATGCTGCGCGATGTGCTGACCCCGCTGGGTGGCGATCAGGTGATGGTGCGCGGCAATCCGCGTCACGTGATCTCGTACGCTAAGGACTTCCTGTTCACCGATGCGCAAATCCGCCAGCCGGTGAAGAGCTTGTCGGGGGGTGAGCGCAACCGCCTTCTGCTGGCCCGCGCCCTGGCCACGCCTGCCAATCTGCTAGTCCTGGACGAACCGACCAACGATCTGGATATGGATACCCTCGACCTACTGGAAGAGGTGCTGGCCGATTATGAAGGCACGCTCATCCTCGTCAGCCACGACCGTGATTTTGTCGACCGGCTGGCCACCTCGACCATCGCCCTAAACGGTCACGGCGACGTGGTGGAAACCCCCGGCGGCTGGCAAGATTTCCTGCGCCAGAACCCTGGCTTCTTCCATGCGGTCAACACGCCGCCGCCCACCGCAAAACCTCAGCAGACCACCATAGAACCTACAACGAAGATACAGGCCAAACTGACCTATAAAGACCAGCGCCGCCTCGAGGAATTGGAACGCGCGATCGCCGATCTGCCGGCCCGGATTGCGACTTTGGAGCGGCAAATGGCCGACCCTGCGCTGTACACCAAAGAACCCGCCAAGTTCCGCGCGACCAACGCCCTGCTAGAGGAGCTGCGAACCCAATTGGGACGATCGGAGGAAGAGTGGTTGGGCCTGGAAGAGCGCCGGGAGTCGCTAGAACTTTCCCGCTAATCCAGAACCGGTGAGTGCAAATATATCAATTATTTCATAAGCTTATACCGCAATCAACCGGCTATCCACTGGATATTCCCGAACAATCCACAGTCCCAAATTCCGGCCTGATTGCCAACGCAGCCGTTCGGTGGAAATCTCTACTTGTCGAGAGGGACAGCGGCGCAGCCAGACGGGCAACCGGACGGTAAAGCGGGCGAGAGGTTCTCGAGCAGGAGGCCGAAGGGGCAACCCGGAAACCAAAACGCGAAGAGAATAAGAGCCAGACCAAGAGCGCAGGGCAACCCGCGATCAAGGCCGAAGCAAACCTAGCGATACAGATCCCCCAACGGATCTGTAGAGAAGGCGGCGGAGCGGGAAACTGCAACGCCGCCTTCTTGCTATCTGGCGTTCCCCTCCCCACAAAACCCCCGTAATGTCGCGTGCGTTAGCGTTCGGGAGTCTCTATGAAAGTCTTGCCCACCTTAGC
>JANLPX010000397.1:0-1957 GCA_031367485.1 Alphaproteobacteria bacterium
TTAACGCCGTCTTGCCGCTCCGGCGACGGTCGCTAACGATACAAAAACCTGCACCGACTCCGATTCGGCGGGCCATGGCGACGCTCGCGCAAACGGACTGGCTCTGCAACTTGCTGGATCGGCGCGTCTGACGGAAACCAATCCGGGGAGAACGCTCCAGATGTCCACCAAATAACGCTGATGGCGACATTAGGATAATCTTTGATCTACTTTCCAAGGTGAATTTTCAACCTTTGGTTAACCGTAATCCTGCGACAAAGTGTTTGCTGGGGAGGATTGACTCACATGACGGCTAATGCACGCGCAGAGGCGCCACCAAACGCCCAGGAACGCCAGGCCGCGCCGACACCTGCTCGCATGGCTGGTGATGCTTTGGGCCGGGCGGGATCGCGCGACGCGCTGTCGCAGTTGACCGCCGCCATCACGGAACTCAGGGCGCAGGCCAGCCGACCTTTCCTGCAACGCGCTGTCGCCGCCCTGCAAGCCGACGACTGGCAGACCGGTCAAAAGTGGGTCCAAAAGGCGCTTGAGCTGAACGACCACGATGGCTTCGCCTGGTACCTGATGGGCATCGCCCGCGAGCTGGCCGGTGACTTCAACAGCTCGATTCAGGCCTATGACGCCGCTCTGAAGCTGATTCCCGAGCACGCGCAGGTCGCCAACGACCTCGGACGTTTGGCGTTCCGGATGGACATGAAGGTCCACGCCGAGAAGCTATTCCGCTTGTTCCTGGCCCATCAGCCGAACCACCCTGAAGCGCTCAACAACCTCGCCTGTGCGCTGCGCGACCAACTTCGGTTCGAGGAGGCCATCGACACGCTTCGCCCGGCGATCCTCGCCGATCCGACGTCAGCCCAGCTGTGGAACACGATGGGCACGATCTCGGCCGAACAGGGCGACTTCCCCAACGCCGGGGTGTTCTTCAATGAATCGCTACGGCTGGACGAAGGCTTCTATCGGGCGCGCTACAATCTCGGCAACGCCTGCCTGGCGCTGGGTGACCCCGAGGGCGCGCTTGCGGCCTGCGAGGCCGCACTCCCGCTGGTTCGTGCGGAGCCGGAGCGTCAGATGATGCTGCTGGCGCGGTCGACGATCTGCATAGCCCTCGGCCGGATCGGCGAAGGCTGGGACGGATATGAAGCCCGCCTGCATCCGCAGTTCGCCGACACGACGCACTTCCTGGTCGAGCGGCCGCGCTGGGAGCCGGGCATCGATCTTCGCGGCAAGTCGCTGCTGGTGTTCGGCGAGCAGGGACTGGGCGATGAGATCCTGTTCTCCAACCTGCTGCCCGACGTGATCGAGCAACTGGGGGATGAACGACTGCTGACCCTGGCGGTCGAACCGCGCCTGGTGAGCCTTTTCCAGCGGACTTATCCGCGCGCCAGGGTTGGGGCCCACGCCACCTATGACATCGGCGGGCGGACCATTCGATATGCGCCGTTCCTGCGCGACGATCTGGAGAGCATCGACCTCGTCACGCCCATCGCCTCGCTGCTGCGAGCGTTCCGGCGCACGCTGGAAGATTTCCCCAACCGTGACAACTTCCTCAAGCCGGATCCGGAGCGAGTGGCGTACTGGCGCGCCAAACTTGCCGAGGCGCCGGCGGGACCCAAGATCGGCTTGCTGTGGAAGAGCGCCTCCGACAAGGGCGCCCGCCACCGCTTCTTCTCGCCGTTCGAACAATGGGCCAGCGTACTGCGCACGCCGGGCGCGACATTTGTGAACCTTCAGTACGGCGACTGTTCCGAAGAACTTCGCCGCGCCGAGCAGGAATTCGGCGTCAAAATCTGGAGCCCGCCGGGCATCGACCTGAAGCAGGACATCGACGACGTCGCGGCGCTCTGCGCCGCCATGGATCTCGTCATCGGGTTCGCGAACGCCACCCTCAACATCGCCGGGGCCAGCGGGGTTCCAGAGGGGGTCAAGCCATGGGGCGTGGCCGGGCCAAGGCGAAGCA
>JANLPX010000438.1:0-8173 GCA_031367485.1 Alphaproteobacteria bacterium
AAGTTCTATCGGCGTCTGCACGACATTCCCGAGAGCTGGGGCACGGCTGTGAATGTTCAGTCGATGGTATTTGGGAATATGGGTGACTCTTCAGCCACTGGCGTAGCTTTCACGCGCAATCCTTCGACGGGCGAAGCCAAGCTTTACGGTGAGTTTCTGATCAATGCCCAAGGCGAAGATGTCGTCGCTGGCATCCGCACACCCCAGGCACTAACTAAGGCCGCCCGTGAAGAAATGGGCGAGAAGGCGCTGTCGATGGAAGAGGCGCTTCCAGAGGTCTTCACCCAGTTCAAGTCAGTGGTCGAAAAGCTAGAGACCCACTATCGCGACATGCAGGATATCGAGTTTACCGTGGAAAAGGGGCGCCTCTACATGCTCCAGACCCGAAACGGCAAGCGCACAGCCAAGGCGGCACTCAAGATAGCTGTGGACTTGGCTGCGAACGGTTTGATCACCCGTGAAGAGGCGATCATGCGGGTTGAGCCTAGCAGTCTCGACCAGATGCTACATCCGACGATTGATCCGACCAGCCCACGGGACGTCATTACCGCGGGCCTGCCTGCCTCGCCAGGTGCTGCGACCGGCAAGGTCGTCTTTGACAGCAACGAAGCCGAGCGGCTGGGTACAGCTGGCGAAGCGGTGATCTTGGTTCGTGAGGAGACTAGCCCAGAAGATATTCACGGCATGCATGCGGCGCGGGGCATCGTCACGGCGCGGGGCGGGATGACCAGCCATGCGGCGGTCGTGGCACGCGGTATGGGTCGGCCTTGTGTTTCCGGGGCCGGTGAAATCCAGATTGATGAGAAGGCGGGAACCTTCCGCGCTCGCAATCGCACGTTCAAGACCGGCGATATCATCACCATCGATGGGTCTAAGGGCGAGGTGCTGTCGGGCACTGTGACCATGATTGAGCCGGAACTGACAGGCGATTTCGCAACCTTGATGGCCTGGGCCGATGAGGTGAGGCGCCTGCGCGTCCGTGCCAATGCTGAAACTCCTTTGGATGCGCGTACGGCGAGACAGTTCGGCGCTGAGGGCATTGGACTTTGCCGTACCGAGCATATGTTCTTTGACGACACTCGGATCGCCGCCGTGCGCGAGATGATCCTGGCAGATGACAAGGCTGGTCGTGAGGTGGCGCTAGCTAAGATATTGCCCATGCAGCGCGCCGACTTCGTCGAGCTATTTACCATCATGGAGGGGCTGCCGGTCACCATCCGGCTGCTCGATCCGCCCTTGCACGAGTTCCTGCCCCATACAGCTGAAGACGTGGCGGCTGTCGCCAAAGCCACAGGTTTGGATGCGGACAAACTATTGCGTCGCGCCAAGGAATTGCATGAGACCAACCCGATGTTGGGTCATCGAGGGTGTCGCCTAGGGGTCTCCTATCCTGAGATCTACGAGATGCAGGTGCGAGCGATCTTTGAGGCCGCTTGCGTTATCGCCGCATCGGGGAAGACCCCGCCAGTTCCCGAGGTAATGCACCCGCTCGTGGCCAAGGGCGAGGAGATGAAATACCTGCGCGTTCTGACCGACAGGATTGCGGAGAAGGTTATGACCGAACAGGGTCGCCGGATCGTCTACCAAGTCGGCACCATGGTCGAATTGCCCCGTGCGGCCCTGCGAGCGGGTGACCTGGCCGAACATGCCGAGTTTTTCTCCTTCGGCACTAACGACCTGACCCAGACGACCTTTGGCATTAGCCGCGATGACAGCGGCCGGTTCCTCAATGCCTACCTCGAAAAGGGCATATTTGAGCGCGACCCGTTTGTGACTCTGGACCAAGAGGGCGTGGGCGACCTGATCCGCATCGCCGCTGAACGGGGCAGGGCGGCACGGCCCGATGTTAAACTGGGCATCTGTGGAGAACACGGCGGCGACCCGGCTAGCATCGATTTCTGCGAGAAGATCGGCCTGGACTATGTGAGCTGTTCGCCCTTCCGTGTGCCGATCGCACGGTTGGCTGCGGCTCAGGCTGCAATTGGCGAGCGGGAGAAGGATCGCTAATTGGGGTTCAACACCTTGTTCAAAGGTTTGTAGAACATAAACATCAAGACCGACCCGGCGACGGAGATGGCGGCGTGCATCAGCCAGAAGTCTTGCGGCGTCATCTTCTCGTAATAGGTTCCGATCCAACCGCTGAGATAGTTGGAGACGAATGATGTCAGAAACACCACGCCCATGATCACGCCGCCAAGTGCTGGTGGCGAGACGCGCGAGCAGAGCGCCATGGTGGTCGGCCAATTGTAGATGAAGCCCAGGGCAAAGGCTGCGAAACAGAACACGCCCCAGCCGATTCCAGGCTTTCCACCCTGCGCCGCGATCATAGAAGCGGCGACAAGGGCGAGCATACCCACGGCACCCATGAGCCCGCTCCAGCCGATCTTGGTGAGTTCAGTCGTGGCGCGCCCTTGGCGAATTTGCCAGGCCCAGTAGCGCATGGCGATGGGTATGAAGCCCACAATGAACAAGCCATCAAAGGATGGATACCAAGTCACCGGCATCTCAAAACCTAGGATGTGCCGATCCGTATAGGTCCGAGCCCAGAGGTTGAAGACATTGAATTCCTGAGCGTAGGCCACGGAATAAAAGGTGCCAACGATCAGCACGATGCCCAGCGCCAATAGGATCGGCGCATCATTGGATTCTAGCTGCGGCCGCACCTCACCCTTGGGCTTGAGCGTGTCGGGCGGGAGATGGCGTTGTCCTGCGACATAAACCCCTAAGCCGACCATCATACCGGCAGCTGCTTAGCCAAAGCCGTAGTGCCAGCCATAAAGTTCGCCGATCGTCCCGCAAACCAGCGGTGCGACGAAGCCACCGATATTGATCGCCAGATTGAAGAGCGAAAAGGCCGAGGTTCGCATCGGGTCGTCGCGGGCATAGAGCGCCCCTACCTGGGCAGAGATATTGCCCTTCAAACAGCCGCTGCCCAAAATTAGGAGCAGCAGCGCGATGAGGAAGGAGGCCTCGAAGGCCATCAACAGGTGCCCTGCAGCCATCAACACCGCACCCAGCATCACTGTTCGTTTTTGCCCCAAGACCTGGTCGCCGATCCAGCCGCCGATCAACGGGGTGAGATATACGAAGCCAGTATAGAGTCCGAAGATTTGGGAGGAGAGAGCCTGCACTGACAGCGGTCCGAAGATACCTTCCAGGCCGCTGCGAAATCCGCCCATTCCGGCGATTGTTTCGATGTGGCCTGGGGTGAGGGCGCGATCGACCATGTAGAGCACCAGCAGCGCCTGCATGCCGTAGAACGAGAACCGTTCCCAGACTTCGGTGAAGCTTAGGAACAGCAGTCCGCGAGGGTGTCCAAGAAAGGTCCTAGTGGAGGTCGAAGCCTCGATAGTTGCATCCACGCGAACGTCCCCGGCCAGCCCCAAGGTATAGCTTTGGAGCACGCCCCGCCGATTGCCAATCGCCATATCTAGATTGCGGCGTTTTCACCTGACAATGGTGCCAAATTCTGGTCACAATTGGCGCAAGAGTTTCGGGAGGCCAATTTGACCCAATTTGATCCGGCTGCGGCGACCGCTGCCTACCTTGCCGCACTGACCCCGGCGCAACACGCCAGGGCGACTGCCTATACCCAGGGTGGTCACTGGTTGCTTTTGTGGGGAGCGATCCTGGCTGTTGCAATCGCCTGGGTGGTGTTGAAGTCCGGAATTTTGGTACGCGTGCGTGATCGAATGGAGGCGGGCGGTCCCAAGCCCTGGCGTGTCGCCCTGACCGTGGTGTTCGTCTATGGACTTATCGAGGCCCTAGTCGGGTTGCCGTGGGCTGTTTACACCAGTTGGTGGCGGGAGAAGGCTTACGGTCTGACCAGTCAGGCCTTTGGCGGTTGGTTCGGCGAGTGGGCCATGTCTGCGGCCATCGACCTTATCTTGATTAGCCTTTTACTTTCAGGTGTTTACGGCCTTATGCGTCGAGCGCCTAGGACCTGGTGGATTTGGGCCAGCGGTTTGGTGGGGTTGGCCTTCACATTTGTTATCGTCCTATCGCCTGTATTCATCGAACCGCTGTTCAACAAATTCACGCCGGCACCTCCCGGACCGGTGCGTGATGAGGTGACAGCAATGGCCAAGGCTAATGGTGTGCCAGCCGACAAGATCTATATCTATGACGGGTCAAAGCAGTCCAATCGCTATACGGCCAATGTGTCAGGTCTATTTGGCACGGCGCGCGTTGCCATGAGCGACGTGATGTTCAAGAAGGACGCCGATATTGCGGAAGTACGCGGTGTGGTTGGCCATGAGATGGGTCACTACGTGCATACCCACTCAATCTGGATCGCGATGGGCTTTTCGGCCTTAGCGTTGACCGGGTTCTTCTTGGTCGATCGACTGTTTTCTAGAGTGTCGGCACGACTGTCACCGGTCGGTGTGCGCGGACTAGCCGATCCATCTGGTTTTCCAATTTTGTCGATGATTCTGGCTGTCCTCGGACTTTTGGCGACCCCTATTCAGTCATCCATTATCCGGATCGCGGAAAGTGACGCCGATAACTTCTCCCTTACCCATTTCAACGAGCCAGACGGGCTGTCAAAGGCCTTGGCAAAGACGATTGAATATCGCGCGGCCACCCCTTCAAAGCTCGAAGAAGTGATATTCTATGACCACCCGTCCGTAGGCTCGCGCATTCGCAAGGCGATGGACTGGAAGGCCGCGCACATGACGACAAAGTAGGGGGCTATCGCTTACGCACGAATACGGTGCCGGCCGAGTAGCCCGCGCCGAACGAGCAGATCAGGCCGGTCTCGCCGGGCGCAAAATCGTCATTGGCCTTGTGGAAGGCGATGATCGAACCTGCCGATGAGGTGTTGGCATATTCGTCGAGAATGATCACGTTTTCGCCGGGCGCAGGCTCGCGACCCAGCACGCGTTTGCCGATCATTTCATTCATATTGATATTGGCTTGATGTAGCCAAAGGCGCTTGAGCGTCCTTGGGTCGATACCCAGGTCGACGGCGTGAGACATGATCATCTCGGCGACCATGGGCACGACTTCTCGGAAAACCTTGCGGCCTTCCTGAACAAACAGCTTATCGGGCGCGCCAATGCCCTCCGGCGCGGTGCGATTCAAGAAGCCGAAATTGTTGCGAATATTGTTGGAGAATTGGGTTTTCAGGCGGGTGCCCAATATGTCCCAACCGCCGACTCCGTCTTCCATGCGCTCGACGATGGTGGCGGTAGCCACATCGCCGAATATGAAGTGACTGTCGCGGTCGCGGAAGTTCAGGTGTCCTGAGGTGATCTCTGGATTGACCACCAGCACCGCGCGGGCGGAACCCGAGGCAATGTAGTCGACAGCTGTCTTGATTCCGAAGGTTGCTGAGGAGCAGGCGACATTCATGTCGAAGCCGACGCCCTCGATCCCAAGCTCCTGCTGGATTTCGATCGCCATGGCGGGATACCCCCGCTGCATATTGGACGCCGCGCAGATAACCGCGTCGATCTGATCTGCGCCCTTGCCCCAATTGGCCATGGCGTCGCGGGCGGCAGCGACGCCGATCTCTGCCATGATCGAGGGTTCGTCATTGGAGCGCTCTGGGATCGAAGGCCGCATGACTTGAGGATCAATCACGCCAGACTTGTTGACCACATAACGTGACTTGATGCCGGAAGCCTTTTCGATGAATTCCACCGATGAGGGCGTCAGGGCGACAATATTGCCAGCCTCAATCGCGGTAGCATTATCGGCATTGAACACTGCCACATAGGCGTTGAACGTCTCGACCAACTCGGCGTTCGAAACGCTCAGAGGCGGCGTGTAGAGGCCGGTGGCCGCAATGATGGCTTTGTGCAATTGACCATTTCCCTGCTGTTCACCCCGACTATCTCAAGGGCGATCGTTGCAGCTAGATAGCACGAAGTCGCGCTTTGCCGAGAGCTTGGGATCAGGCCGCGGCGGCTGTTCGCTGTGGACCCGCATAACCCGGCTCGCGAATGAAGGGCCGCTCGTCCATAATGACTCGGTGAATGCGATTGGCCATCGCTTTTCCTGTCACCGGCTTGGCTAAGAGTTGGTTCACGCCAGCTTCGAGGCAGGCTTTCACGGAACGCTCTTCAGTGTCGCTACTGACCATAATTATTGGAACGGCGGTAAAAGGGTTGGTTGCGTCGTTTCGAAGCCAATTGGCAAAGTCCAGACCGTCGGTGACTGGGAAATTCAAATTGCAAATGATTAGGTCTGGTCCAACACTGTCCAGCATCTTTCGCGCCTCAACGCCGTCATTTGCCAACTTGATGTTTGGAAAGCCCAAAGCACGAATGACCGAAAGCAAAATAGTGCGCATGCCAACGTTGTCATCAATGACAAGGACGTGGACGTTTTCAAAAGCCTGGCTCATCTCAATCGCCTCTAGAATATACCCAGAGTGAGTGCACGTGCAGGGTTAACTTGGTGCTGTAACCCTTCTGTAGTGCGCGCTAATGTCGCATATGGGTCAAATGCCCCGTTTGAACCGGCCCAAGCCCGCTTGGAGCAAGAGATATGCATTCAAAGCTTGAGTTGTGCGCTACGCCCCATAGTCTCGTCGTGTCCAAATTTCTCAGGTCCGCCAACATGACGTTCAATTCAAGCAGGCTGGCTTGACCCCCCCACTTGGGATCATTGAGGGCTATTATGGTGAGCCTTGGAGCTGGCAGGCGCGAGCCGATCAGGTCACTTTCCTAAAACCTTTCGGCTACGATTTCTATATGTACGCGCCCAAGGCAGATGCCTTCCTGCGACGGCGTTGGCGAGAGCCACATCCCGATCCCGAAGCTGGGGCGCTCAAGGACTTCGCCGATCACTGCAAGCGACAAGGGGTTCGCTTTGGCGTCGGACTTAGCCCGTTCGAGATCTACCGCGATTTCGATGCTCAGGCTCAAGCGGACCTCGCCGGGAAGCTAGTTCATCTTGATAGCTTGGGTGTTCAGGACCTCGGTATCCTGTTCGACGACATGCGTGGTGATCTGCCAGGGCTGGCCGACACTCAGATCCGGATTTTGCATTGGATCGCCGAGCGCACCAAGGCCGACCGGATCGTCATGTGCCCAACTTACTACAGTGATGACCTGCAATTGGATGGTGCCTTTGGCGTTCGGCCGTCCGGTTATCTTGAAGTTTTGGGCCGAGGCCTCGACCCGTCCATTGAGATGTTTTGGACAGGCGAGGAGGTGTGTTCCCGGGAATATTCCGTCGCGCACCTGACCCGGGTGGCCGACCAAATGCGGCGTAAACCATTCCTCTGGGACAACTATCCCGTCAATGATGGGCCACGAATGTCGCCGTATCTCTACGTGCGCGCCGTTACGGGACGATCAGCGCAGATCAGTGAGCACTTGGCGGCCCATGCTATGAACCCAGCCTTGCAGCCAGTGCTGACCCGCATTCCCGCGGTAACCCTGGCGCAGAGTTACCGCTTGGGCGACGCTTATCAGTACGGCCAAGCCTTGAGCTACGCCGCGCACGAGGTCTTAGGCCCGCAGCTGGGGTTGCAGCTACAACGCCACCTGACGCTTCTCAATGACACCGGTCTTGACCTGTTGGGAGAGGCCGCGCCGCGCCTTCGGGAGCGCTATTCAAACTATGATCACCCTGGGGCGCGTGAGATTGTTGACTGGCTTGATGGCCGTTGGCGAATGACCCGTGACATGATGACCGAGGCTTAGACCTGTCTTGCCAGGACTTGGTCAATCGTCGCCAGGTGAACCTCTATCTCCGCCTTCGACAGGAATGAACCCGTGAAGCTATTCCGCGCAAGTGTCGCAAGGTCGATGGCTTCTAGACCTAATGCTGAGGACGCTGCGGTCCAGTTCGCGCCGATATAGCCACCAAAATAGGCAGGGTCATCGGAGTTGATTGTCACTCTCAAGCCAAGATCTAACATGCGTTTCAAAGGGTGCGATCGAAGATCATCGACAACGCAGAGTTTCAGGTTAGAGAGCGGACAAACCGTCAAAGTCATGTGTTCGGCGACCAAGCGCGTAACCAGTGCTGTGTCCTCGAGCGCGCGGTTGCCATGGTCGATCCGATCAACCCCGAGAAGGTCGAGAGCCTCCCAAACATAGGCGGGGGGACCTTCCTCGCCGGCATGAGCCACGAGTTTGAGGCCACGCTCGCGCGCCGCCGCAAAGACTCGCTGGAACTTGGCCGGCGGATGCCCAAGCTCTGACGAGTCCAATCC
>JANLPX010000469.1:0-1534 GCA_031367485.1 Alphaproteobacteria bacterium
TTCGTCAGCCTGTGCGACGAGCTGGACCTGCGGATCGACGCCTGCGCCTCGCTGTCGGAGGGTCAGCCCGCCCGCCCGATTGACCCGCGCCAGCCGATCGAGAACTGGCGGGCCGAGACGGCGCTGTTCCTGCTGAGCCGCAAATCCGAGACGGGGTCGGCACCGGCGAGGGCCGACCTGTTCGGATAGCGGGCCCTGCCGGGGCGAATTTAGACCCAAGTATGAACCGTCTAAATCAGGCATATTTAGTCAGATTTCGCGATGTTGGGTCTAAATTTGAATCGGCTATATCATTGATACGAAACGATTCTCTTTTAGATTTTGAGGTCCATATCGCCTGTGAAACGCCTTTCGCCAAATGAGGCCCGAGACCGGCATCTGTTCTTTCTTTGTTCACTCTCTCACAGGTGGCGTGAAAGGGCAAATCTGGCGTGGCGGCCTTGTCAATTACGGGGAGCGAGTGTCCAGCCCGTGGATAGAGGCCAACGCTTGGCGCCCACCCAAGAGAACGGCAACCGGCCCTGCCGGATAGCAGACCCTCCCGAAGGCCGTTCAGGGGGGGTGAGTTGCCGTCAGGCCGCTTGCCGTTTGCGGACATTCCCGACAGTTACCTTGCCGATCCGTGAGCCGTGTCGCTAGGGATAGGGGGCCGATGGGTCGGGGGCGGCGCGCATGGTCGATGTCTTCATCTCCTACAAACGCGAGGAGCGCGCGCGGTGCGAGCGTATCCACGAAAAGCTGAAGGCGCTTGGCCTGGACGTGTGGTTCGACGTGCGGCTGACGGCGGGCAAGAGCTTCGACCGCGAGATCGAGGGGGCGGTGAAGGGCGCCAAGGCGGTGGTGGTGCTGTGGTCGCCGGCTTCAGTGGAAAGCGAATGGGTCCGAGAGGAGGCGGGCGTCGGCAAGGCGCGTGACGTGCTGGCGGCGATCCGGATCATCCCTTGCGACCTGCCGTTTGGCTTCGGAACGACGCACGTCGAAGATATTCACGAGGCGGAATTTCCTGACGATCACCCCGCGTGGCTAAAGATCCTGGACCGCATCGGGGACCTGATAGGCCGGCCCGCTTTGGCGGACTATGCCAGGTCCACTGGTCAGGCCACCTCACTGTTGCATCGCTTTGCCGACAGGCATCCGACGGACCCCCTGGCGGGCAAGGCGCGGCAGTTGGCGGATCGCTTCGCCGAGACCGCCGCTCAGGGCGCCGCGCCGCCAGCAGGGCCGTCAGCGGCCCCGCGACCGCTCAGCGGCCCGGAGGCGGGCTGGGCGGAGATTGAAGCGAGCTTTGATCCTCGCGATTACGCCGACTTCCTGGAGGTGTATCCTCAGTCAGAGCCGGCATTCGAGGCGCGGCGGCGCAAACGCAAGCTGGAGGACTGGGCGGGGGTCGATCAGACGGACCCGGCGGCGGTGACCGCGTTCCTGCGGTCCGGCCCGTTCACCGCCCTGCAGATGCTCGTGCAGGCGACGGCGGACAACCTCGCTGGGTTGGCCGAGCGGTCCAGGCTGCTCTCGGTTCCGCCGCCGGGGAAGG
>JANLPX010000539.1:0-7126 GCA_031367485.1 Alphaproteobacteria bacterium
AGCCCTTCTGGGCATGCAGAGCGGTCTGGTCGGCGGCGTGAGCTGAGGCCGGATCGGTAGATTGGCTATAGGTCATGATCGCATCAGCCACCGGACCGGCCGCATCAAAGGTCACCACCTGGATATAGCTTGAGCCGTGGATCGGCACATAGCCGACACCCGCGATAAGCTGAGATTGCTGGGCATTCAGCACCCCATCACTACCCTCGCCGCCGTGCACGGGACTGCGCTGATCGCCGTGCAAGGCAAACTGCACCTGACCCCAGGACGCGTCCAACGCGATCTTGTTGGTATTCAGCAGATCAACCGCCTGGGCCATGGCCTTCAATATCTTGGCGCCTGTCTCCGGATCGGTTTTCAGACCACGCGGCGTATGAACCGGGTCGGCGGGATCAAAGCCCACGGCCCAGACCTTAGGAATATCCTCGGCGATCTTCCAAAACTCGATGAACAGATGAGCCCCAACACTATCGAGGTTCATCCGCCGATCCCATTTGGCCAGCACCGAACAGGCCTGGACAAGGTCGATAGTCTTTTCCGCAGATAGAATGACGGGGGCCGGGTTCACACACAGCGTGGCGAGGTCGCCCAAAACCAAATCGGCGGCCAGGTTCTTATTGCGATAAAGCATGGCCTCAACCGTGGCCGCATCAAAGGTCTTGCCGGGCAGCCCGTCAGACCCGTCCAACCGCGCCTCGATCTCCATCAAGCCAGACCGGGTCCTCAGATTCTGGGTCGTGACACCGGGCCCAACAATCGGCGGCTGGCCGGTGATCGGCGCGCGGGGATTGGCCAACCAGTAGCTATCATTGCTGTTGGCCACATAGTCTCGGCGCAGGGTCGATGGCATCGAGGCTCCAGGCAACAGGCCAGGAGCAGGTGTACCCGCCACCACATCCCAGTCGCAGGCCGACCGCGATCCATCCAACATGTAGATCCGCGCTGAGGCCGCCAAAGGTCCCAGCCCTGATACCGGCGCGCAGGTCTTGGCTTTCTCGGCACTGACATTCGGGGTCGCGGTGACGTCGGCATACAGCACCTCGCCGTGTCGGTCAGCGACAATGGTATTGACCCAGGGAATCCCCAGGGTCTGTTCAATCGTCGTCTTGATCTCACTGGCTGATTTGGCGCGGGCGATATTGAGCCAGGTATCGCCAGACCGCGTATTGTTCTTATTGGCGTCTTTCAGGGCGTAGGCGACCTTATCGGTCCACTTCACCCCGACTTGGGGCATCACTACCATGGCCCCATAGTTCGAGCTGAAGATCGTGCGCGTGCGCGGTGTCGCCTCGCCCTTGACCTCAACCGACACCGTCTTGCGGCTCATCGGCACGGAAGTTCCGTCCACCAGATATGCGGTGGGGTCCTTTGGGTCCAAGGTCAGCTCAAACACCGTGAAGTGCCGATCGGTCGAGACCGTGTGCGTCCAAGCCACATCGTGATTGAACCCGATGGAAATGCCCGGAGCGCCCGCAATGCTGACCCCCATGGTGTCTAGCTTCCCGGGAACGGTCAGATGCAGCTCATAGAACCGGTTGGTGGTGGCCCAGGGAAAGTGGGGGTTGCCGAGCAAGATCCCCGACTTGTTGGCCGTAACCTCGCTGCCGAACGCCCAGCCATTGGACCCCAAGCCAAAGGTCGCCGGTTCGACCGGAAACCCCAGAGAGGCCAAACCAACCGAGGCGGGCGCAGCAGGCGGAGCCGCCGCCGTAACCTGTCGCAGCCACGCCCCACCGCTGGCCTGAACCATGCGCTCTTCGTTCAGAGCCAGCATGTCGTCCAGACTGACTACCCGTACCCAATCGCCCTGGCACCCGACGGGTCGCTGGCTCACGACGTGATCGCGTAGGAAACGATTATAACCCGCGACATAGCCTCGAACTAGATTCTGATAGTCGGGCGACGCCTTGGCGAAGGATTTGCGAAGGGTCGGAAGGTCCAGATAAGACTTGAAAAAGACGTCGCTATCCAGATTAGCCACCTCGGAAAACGCCACCGTGGTCTTGGCCTCTGCCCCAAAATATTTAGAGCGTTCTCCCGAAACCGTGACCACCTTGTCGGCGATCAGACAGAGATTATCCTCCAGATAGGCATAGGCTTGGCCATAGCCCACGCTGCCAAAGTCAGCCCCTGAGATGTGCGGTATACCATACTGCGTTCTGGCGATTTCGACCGTGTAGTCCGCCGCCTGAGCCGGTGCGGAGCTGAGGCCAAGCAGCAGCGCCGAAGCGCAAATCGCAGTCAGGATCTTGGACATGGCGTTCCCCCGCAGCGCGTGAATTCGCGCCGTCGATGTTCGAGGAATGATCGTACCGAAAGCAGCGTGGCGTCAACGCTTCACGCGCTGGTCATAAGGCCAGATCGGGCTCCCCGAAAGGAGAGCCCGATGAGGACGTCAGTCGCCCTTATGCGGCAAATCCATGGGCTCTGGCTCATGGCCGGTGACCACAATTCCCTTACCCAGATTGGAATTCCACATGCCGTAGACGAAATAGAGCACGATGCTACCCACCGCGTACCAAGCAAAGAAGATCAGCACCCGCACTTCGACGGACAGGATTAGGCCCAGGCAGCTCAAAATCCCCAGCACAGGCAGCAATGGGTAGAGCGGTACGACAAACCCCCTGGGCAATTCAGGGTGGGTGCGACGCAGCCAGATGACCGACAAGCAGACCACGGCAAAGGCCGCCAGTGTCCCGACTGAAGTCATGTCGCCCAGCGTGTTGATATCGAAGAACGCCGCCGCCACAGCCGTAAGAAACCCAACAAACAAGGTGTTGATCCAGGGTGTTTTCAGGCGCGAATGCACCGTGGCAAAAATCTTCGGTAACAAACCGTCCCGCGCCATCGTGTAGAAAATACGCGTCTGGCCGTACATCAGAACCAGCACCACCGAGGTCAAACCGATGATGGCACCGGCCTTGATCAGTTTGGCAAACCAAGCCCACTGCGGTCCCATCGCATCAACCGCCACAGCGACAGGATCAGGAACATTGAGGTCTTTGTAGTTGACCATAAGGGTCATCACGATCGAGACCAGTATGTAGAGAACCGTACAGGCCAACAGCGACCCGATGATGCCGATCGGCATGTCCTTCTTAGGGTTCTTAGCTTCCTGTCCTGCGGTCGAAACCGCCTCAAACCCGATATAGGCAAAGAACACGATCGACGCAGCTCGCAGGACGCCGCCCCACCCGAATTGACCCTTCTCGGCACCCGCTGGTGGGATGAAGGGGCTCCAGTTGCCTTTGAGGCTCTCGAAATTCTGGATGACGAACCAGCCGCCGATGAGGATGAAGGCAATGATGACCGTGCCTTTGATGGCCACAATCACGTTGTTCACGCTGGCGCTCTCTGAAACCCCTATGACCAGCAACCCGGCCAGGGCCATGCAGATAAGGAAGGCGGGCAAGTTGAAGAGCGTCGTCAAGGCCACGCCATCGGCCCCAAGAACGGCCTTGCCGTCGTGCAGCAACGGATAGCCATAAGGACCGGTCAGTTCGGGCGGGATGATCAAGCCAAAATCACCTAACAGACTGACGACGTAGCCGCTCCAGCCGACGGCCACGACGGAAGCCGCTAACCCGTATTCTAGCAACAACAGCGCGCCCATGATCCAGGCGGCAAACTCACCGATGGTCGTGTAGCTGTAGGTATAGGCCGAGCCCGATACCGGCAGGGTTGAGGACAACTCTGCATAACAAAGGCCCGCCAACGCGCAGATAACGCCGGCAATCAGGAATGACAGCAGAACGGCAGGACCGGCGTGAAGAGCCGCTGCACTCCCGGTTCGCACAAAGATACCCGCCCCGATGATACATCCGATGCCAAGCAGCACCAGGTTCCATGGTCCCAGCGTGCGCTTGAGTTCACTGGTCTCGGCTTCGTTCTGAACCTGCTCCACGGTCTTCCGGAGCAACATTCGCCCAAGAATTCCGAGGCTCTGTTGTGCGGCCATTTTGATACCTTTCAACGACCGCAATCCGGCCCCATAACGAGCAGACCTTACAGAGCTTGTAGGACCTCGCAAGCCTACATCAGGACGCAGCTCTGACGGACAGGTTCCGACGGCTGAATGTCAGCGCGTTGAACGCCTTTCTTGACAAGTGGTCTTACTAGCGTAATTTCACACATCCAGCCCAGAGCGATCCGCCATGCACATCACCACCGCCGAAAGCCAGGTTATGGATGCGCTTTGGCGGCGCGGTGCCCTGTCGACTGAAGACCTCGTGACCGAGGTCGGCGCGGTGCAAAACTGGGGCGACGCCACCGTTAAAACCCTGATCAACCGCCTGCTCAAAAAGAAGGCCTTGAAGTCGGAACGCGTGGACGGTCGCCACTGCTACCACGCCATCGTTCAACGGACCGACTATGTGCAGGCTGAGAGCCAAGGGCTCCTGGATCGCCTGTTTGAGGGTCAACTCGCCCCCTTGGTGGCGCATTTCGCCAGCAGTCGCGCGCTGACGCCCGACGAGATCGCGCGCTTGAAGAAGCTCATCGCTGAGCTTGAAGACGATGTCTGAGGTTCTGACCGCCCTAGTTCGCGCCAACGTCGTCGCCTGCGTGGCGATCTTAGCGGTCCTGGCGCTTCGCGGCTTCACGCGCCGCCTGTTTGGCACCCAAGTCGCCTACCAGCTTTGGTTAGTCGTGCCGTTTGCGTTTTTCGCCAGCTTCCTACCGGCGGCTCAGGCGCAGTCCGAAGCGCAGGCCGTGGCAGTGGCGGCGACCCTTGCGGCTCTACTCCCGACGGCCTCGTTACAGGAACTCCTCAATAGTCGTAGTCTGATGGTCCTTTGGACGATTGGGGCGGGTCTCGCGACAGGATTTGTCGGGTTGAGCCAGATGCACTTTCTGATGCGCGCCAAATCCGGAAGGGCGGGCCCGGCCATGGTTGGCATCATTGCGCCGCGCATGGTGATCCCCCATGGTTATCAGAACCACTTCAGCCTCGAAGAACGCATGTTGGTCCGCGCCCATGAGCGGGCCCACGTCGATCGGGGTGACCTCAAAGTCAACGCCGCCATGACGCTCTTTCAATGCCTGCTTTGGTTTAATCCGCTGGTGCACATTGCCGCAGCCTTGGCCCGCCAAGATCAGGAACTGGCCTGCGATGCGACCGTCATCGCAACACGGCCACAGTTGAAAAAGCTGTACGCCGCGACCCTGCTCAAGACCCAACTCACTCGGGACTTACTTCCCCTGGGCTGTCATTGGGGATCTGCAAGTCGGCATCCTTTGGAAGACCGGATCACGCTTTTATCCGGTCGCAAGTTGAGTGAGCGGCGCCGCCATGCCGGGGGGTGCGGCGTATTGGTGTTGTCTCTCTGCGTCGCCGTCGGTGCCTGGGCCGCCCAAGTCCCCCAATCCCCGCGCTCGGAGAAGGCGTTCATCCCGTTGCCCCTGCGCCAAACCTTCGAGTTTGAGGGCCACCCGTCGATCGTGATGATCCGCCTAAGCGCCGTAGAGGTCGCCAGCTTGCCGCAACCGCCAAGCACCAGCAACTAGCGCTCAAACGCCTATCGCCCTGCCAAACGAGTCCGGTTAGAACGCGCGCTATGAGCGCCACCAAGACCCTCGCCGAAACCGCCGCCGAATATGGCTTGAAGCCCGAAGAGTACGACCTCATCGTTCAACGCCTGAACCGCGAGCCCAACCCCGTTGAGCTCGGCGTATTCTCGGTGATGTGGTCCGAGCATTGCTCTTACAAATCCAGCCGCAAGCATTTAGCCAAATTCCCTACCACCGGCCCCCGCGTCATCTGCGGCCCCGGCGAGAATGCTGGCGTGGTCGACATCGGCGACGGCCAAGCCTGCATCTTCAAGATGGAGAGCCATAACCACCCCTCCTATATCGAGCCCTACCAGGGCGCGGCGACCGGTGTGGGCGGCATTATGCGCGACGTGTTCACCATGGGGGCGCGGCCCATCGCTTTGCTCAATGCCCTGCGCTTCGGCGATCCTAGCCATCCCAAAACCAAGCGCCTGGTCTCTGGCGTGGTCAGCGGCATCGGTGGCTACGGCAACTGCGTCGGTGTGCCGACCGTGGCCGGAGAGACCAATTTCCACCGCGGCTATGACGGCAATATCCTGGTCAATGCCATGTGCGTGGGCTTGGCGGATGCGGACAAAATCTTCTACTCCGCCGCCCCGGCCGCAGGCTTGCCCGTGGTCTATTTCGGATCCAAGACCGGCCGCGACGGCATCCATGGTGCCACCATGGCCAGCCAGGAATTTGACGACGCATCTGACGAGAAGCGCCCGACGGTCCAAGTCGGAGACCCCTTTGCCGAAAAACTGTTGATCGAGGCCACACTGGAGCTCATGGCGTCTGGGGCCGTCGCCGCGATCCAAGACATGGGCGCGGCCGGCCTTACGTCCTCCTCGGTGGAGATGGCCGGTAAGGGCGGCGTCGGCGTTGAATTGAACCTCGACATGGTGCCCCAGCGCGAAGAGGGCATGAGCGCCTATGAAATGATGCTGTCCGAGAGCCAAGAGCGCATGCTGGCCGTACTCAAGCCTGGGCGCGAGTTGGATGGCCACAAGATCTTCGAAAAGTGGGGCCTGGACGCTGCCGTCATCGGTTACACCACTGACACCGGGCACTTGGTTCTGAAGCACAAGGGCGAGTTGGTCTGCGACGTGCCTTTGTCGCCACTCTTCGACGATGCCCCGGTCTACGATCGCCCCTGGGTCGCCACCCCGGCACAACCGCGTCTCGCACCGTCCGATGTGCCCGAGCCCGACGACTACGCGGCGGCCGTCCGCAAACTGATGAGTACGCCGGACATGGCGTCCAAACGCTGGCTCTGGGAACAGTATGATCGCCACGTCATGGCAGATACCCTTGAGGATAGCGCCACCGGGGCTGACGCCGGGATCGTCCGCGTCCACGGCACCCAGAAGGCCCTGGCCGTCACCTCCGACTGCACCCCGCGCTATGTCCAGAACGACCCCTACGAGGGCGGCAAGCAGGCCGTCGCTGAGGCCTGGCGTAACCTCACCTGCGTGGGCGCAGACCCCATCGCCATCACCGATAATCTCAACTTCGGCAACCCCGAGCGCCCCGAGATCATGGGCCAGATCGTCCGCGCCATTGAAGGCATGGCAGAGGCCTGCCGCGTCCTCGA
>JANLPX010000017.1:0-5230 GCA_031367485.1 Alphaproteobacteria bacterium
AGCCTCTTGGGACAATGACGGTGGCCGTTGGATCAACCAGCCCAAGGCTGGTCAGAAGGCCGTTACCACCTATGTGAACGTCAACATGGTCGACACGCGGGCCGGGGCCGTGAATCTGCCCGTCGACTTCACTGAGGCTACGCGTGTGGCCCTCATGGAGCCCTATGCCGTGGCGATTGACGAGAGCCAGCTCGCCCGCCTGGGGGTCAAGCTCGGCGACGATGCCACGCTGAATGGCAAAACCGTCCGGGTCCGCGCCATCCTTCAGGGCTACCCCGACATCAACAACGCCTCGGTCACCACCTCGCGCGATAGCCTGAGACTGATGGGCATGGCGGTGAAGAACGGTAAGGTCGGTCCGCTGATGGTGCGGATCAAGGACCCTGCACAGGTCCTGACGGTCCGTGACCAGTTAAATGCTACGGCTAAGGGCACCTATCGCGCCTGGGCGCGCGACGAACTGGCCAAGGCCAACGAAAGCGCTCTTCTCAAGGAGCAGATCATCGGCGTCGTGCTCGGGTTCTCAGTCTTTCTGGGTTTCCTGATCGGGATTGGGATCACCTCGCAAACGCTGCGAGGGGCCATTCTGGCTAATATCAAAGAGTTCGCCAGTCTGCGGGCCCTCGGCGTTTCGATGGGCTCTCTTCGCCTGATTGTCATTGAGCTGTCGATCTGGGTCGGGATCGTCGGGTTGTTGACCTCGGCCCTATTCACCTGGGGGGTCTATCTCCTGGGGAAGAGCGCCGGTCTGCCGATGGGTTTCCCGATGTGGGCCATTGTCGGGGTGTCCATCCTGTTGATGACCATCTCGATACTGTCAGGACTGATGTCGATGGGCATCCTGAAGCGTAGCCAACCTGCGGATCTATTGAGATGACCGCTCCACGCATTGCACTGCGGGCTAAGGGTCTCTCGAAACGGTTCAAGACCGGACGCAGCTACATAGATGTCTTGAAGGATGTCGACTTCGACGCCCGCCATGGGGACGTGACCATGGTGATGGGGCCCTCCGGCTCCGGAAAATCAACGCTTGTGGCCACGCTGTCAGGTCTTTTGCGACCAGACTCCGGTCAAGTCACAGCCATGGACGAAGACCTATGGAACCTGCGTCCAGCCCAGATCGACAGGTTTCGCTTAGACCATTGCGGCTTCATCTTTCAGGGCTTCAATCTGTTCTCGGCGCTGACTGCCCTGGAGCAAGTTACCACCGTCTTGAAATACACTGGCCTTACACCGGCCGAGGCGCGGCTGCGCGCCACCACAGCCCTCAATGAGGTAGGACTCGGCCCGCGCATGAACCAACGGCCCAGTGAGCTCTCAGGAGGCGAGAAGCAGCGCGTGGCCATCGCTAGAGCCCTGGCTAAAGAGCCTCAGCTGTTGTTTGCCGATGAGCCGACCTCGGCGCTCGACGGCGAGAACGGTCAGATCGTCATCCAGCTGCTGCAACGCGCCGCAAAGGTTCATGGTGCCGCGGTGATCTGCGTCACTCACGATCCCCGGCTGGAAGCCTATGCCGACCGCATCATTCACATTGAGGATGGGAGAATTCTGGACGACCGGCGCACTGCGCCGGAGCCAGTACCCGTTCGCGATCTCATCGGAGCCTGACCATGTTTGCCCTTTTGCGCCGCCCGATTGCGTGGATCGCCATCTTGGTCATGCTCACCTTGGCCGGCGGGGGACTATACCTGCAGGGTCAAGCCAAGGCCAAAAAGGCCGAGGCGGCCAAGCAGGCGGCGGCTTCGGCACCCAAAAGCCCCTATGTGGCCATCGCCAACGGCAAGGCCGATGTGGAGGGCGGCATGATCCAGGTCGCTGCCCGTCGGGCTGGAATCGTCCGTGACGTGTTGGTGCATGAGGGCGATCGCGTCACCAAGGGACAGATCCTAGCGCGGCAGGAAGACGATGAGCCCCGATTGGCTTCTGCCCAGGCCGCAGCGGCCGTGCGTCAGGCCCGCGCTCAGGTCGCACTCTTGCAAGTGCAATTGGCGACGGCTCAGCGGGAACGCGCGCGCTTGCAGGGCCTAGTCGCCACCAACTTCGTCGCCGCCCAGAAGGTTGACCAAGCCACAGACGCCATCCGTCAGGCTCAGGCCAGTATCGAAGCGCAACGGGCAGCCATCGAGACGGCGGAAGCCGTGCAGGCCCAGGCGCAGTACAATTTAGAACTGACGATTATCCGCGCGCCTGCCGACGGTCGGATCGCTCGCCGATACGCAAATCCCGGCGCGGGTGCCTCGACCCTAAATGTTTCGACCATGTTCGACCTTGAGCCCGCCACAGCCAGGATCATTCGGGTTGAGGTGGCAGAGGGGGCCCTGCCCTTTGTCGCCATCGGGCAAGCCGTTCAGATTGCCAATGAGTCTGATCCAGCCAAGACCTATGCGGGCACGGTGATGCGCCAAGCTGCGGTTTTTGGTGCACGCAAGCTGCAATCCGACGATCCAACCGAGCGCGCCGATGACCGCGTGGTTGAGGTTGTGGTCTCAGCCGACGGCGCGCCGTTCCTGATCGGCCAACGCGTTTTGGTTAAGTTCCTGCGTGGAGCCGCTGTGGTAGTTACACCAAAGCTATAGTGACCGATGACCTTGGCTACCCTGGCTTGACGCGCCGAGCGTTGGCCCGCACAACGCGCGCCGAAATCAGCAGAGCATTGGAGATCACCCATGGCCGACATCCGCTTCGACGGTAAAGTCGCAATCGTCACCGGTGCCGGTGGCGGTCTTGGCCGACAGCACGCGCTAGAACTCGCCCGTCGCGGGGCCAAGGTGGTGGTCAATGACCTCGGCGGTTCGATGGATGGCTCGGGCGGCTCGTCGACTGCTGCAGACGCTGTGGTTGCGGAAATCAAGGCCATGGGCGGCGAAGCGATCGCCAATGGCTCCTCGGTCACCGACGACTCTGGTGTTGCCCATATGGTCAAGCAGACCATGGACACCTGGGGTCGGATCGACGTCCTGATCGCCAATGCTGGCATCCTGCGTGACAAATCATTCTCCAAAATGGAGATGGCTGATTTTGAGCTGGTCCTGAATGTCCACCTGATGGGCACTGTGAAGCCGACCAAGGCGGTATGGGAAATCATGCGCGCCCAGAACTATGGCCGCATCGTTGTGACCACTTCGTCGTCGGGCCTCTACGGTAATTTCGGACAGTCGAACTACGGCGCAGCCAAGCTGGGCATCATCGGCTTCATGAACACCATCAAGCTCGAGGGTGCCAAGAATAACGTCCACATCAATGCGATCAGCCCCGTGGCCGCCACGCGGATGACAGAGAACCTGATGCCTCCGGAAACTCTCGAACGCTTAAAGCCGGAATATGTGACTCCTGGCGTAGTATTCTTGGCGTCTGACCAGGCGCCAACAGGTGTGATTTTGGCTGCCGGTGCCGGGGCGTTCGCTGTCGCTCGCATCTATGAGACCGAGGGTGTCTATCTCGGCGAAGGTGGCTTGTCGGTTGAGGAAGTCCGCGACAATTGGGACAGGATTGCCGACCCAGTCGGTCAGCAGGCCTATCAAGCGGGTGGCGAACAGGGCGGAAAAATCTTCCGCAAACTCGCCGGAGGATAGGCCGTTTCCCTTTGCCTCAAAGCAATTCTGCACTTGCCCCTGCTTGCGGGATAACGGCTAACTCAGGATGTTGTTGAGCGCCCGATAGAGGCGCTGAGTGCGAACGGAGGATACCTTGACTCAAGCCCCGACGGCGAACGGTGCCAAGCCGCTTTCGCTCGCCGCCATTCTGGCTTTTGCCGGCACAAGCTTGCCCGTAGCTGGGTTGTCCATAGCGATCTCGGTACAGTTACCTCGATTTTTCGCGAGCCACCTGGGCGTAAGCCTCGCAGTTATTGCGGCCGCCTTTGGCACCGTCCGTGCCATCGATATCTGGTTGGATCCCATGCTGGGGCTGGCGATGGATCGGACGCGGACCCGGTTTGGACGGTATCGGGTCTGGATGATCGCCGGGGCCCCGATCCTGATGTTCGCGCTATACAAGCTCTTCAATGCCCCGGCCGGTGCTGACCAGCTCTACCTGATTGGCTGGTTGTTGGTGATGTATCTGGGTCTATCGATCCTGACCCTTTCGCACTCGGCCTGGGCCGCGATCTTGGCGACATCCTACGAACAGCGATCGCGCATATTCGGCATTCTGGCAGCGGTTGGCGTCACCGGTGCCATGGTCGTGTTGGCGATCCCGATTGTCATGGCCCAGATGAAACACACCGACGCTGAGGGTGTGCAAGCCATGGGCTGGTTCATCATCGGCCTTATCCCCTTCGCCGTGTTGATGGTTGTGGCGCGGACCCCTGAGCGGATCACCAAGGACCAAGATGGAGGTCGCTTTCAGCTGAAGGACTATGGGAAGCTTTTCACCCGGCCAAATGTTCTGCGGATATTAGCCGCTGATCTTTGCGTGACGCTTGGCCCCGGTTGGATGGCCGCCGTCTATCTGTTCTTCTTCAAAGACTCGCGCGGCTTTACCACGACGGCCGCAAATCTACTACTTATGGTCTACATCCTGACAGGCTTCGTCGGGGCTCCCGCAACGGCGTGGCTGGCCAACAAAATCAGCAAACACCGGGCCTTGATGGTGACGACCACGCTCTATTCCATCGGACTGACGTCATTGATGATTTTGCCTAAAGGCAACTTCCTCTTGGCTGTCATACCCATGGGTATTCTGGGGGCTTTCGCCGCTGGCTTCGGCGTGATGATCCGCGCCATCACAGCAGACATCGGCGACGAGATCCGGCTGGAAGGCGGTAAGGAGCAGATCGGTCTGCTCTACGCTTTGACTAATGCCACGACCAAGGTGGCCGGGGCATTTTCAATCTTCCTGACCTTCAACGTCCTGGCGGCTGTCGGTTACAATGCCAAGGAAGGCGCAGTGAACACCGCTGCGCAAATCCATGGTTTGGAACTCGCCTACCTGATTGGCCCGGTCATCTTTGTCATGCTGGGTGGGGCTTGTTTCCTGGGGTACAAACTCGATGCCCAAACCCATGGCGATATTCGTCGGCAACTCGAAGAACGCGACGCCCTCTATGACGAGGCGGCTGTGTTGGAAAGCCTGACCGGTGAGGCTGCCAATGTCAGCCCCGGCGCATTAGACATGAAAGCCTAGTCCCTGAAACAGCTCCCCCAAAAGGGTATGACTTCGTGACGCAAGCCAAGAGAATACCCCTTTCGATTGTCTCGGCGTTTGCGTCGACCGCGGCACCCATCGCGGC
>JANLPX010000035.1:0-3027 GCA_031367485.1 Alphaproteobacteria bacterium
CGACGATATTGGTGTTGGGGCCGTAGATCATGAACAGGTTGGGGAACCCCGGCGCGGTCATGCCCAGGTAGGCCCGCGCATCGCCGCCCCAGGTGTCATGCAGGTCTGCGCCGCCGACGCCCTTGATCTTCATCGGGTGCAGGAACCGGCTGGCATAGAACCCTGTGCCATAGATCACCACATCAAACTCGCGAGACGCGCCGTCTGCGGTGATCAGGCTGGTTTCTGTAATCTCGGTGACACCTTCGGTCACCAGTTCTACATTAGGCTTCTGCAAAGCCGTCAACCACACGCCGTTGTCCAACAGCGAGCGTTTCCCGCCGATCGGATATTGCGGAATGATCTTGGCCACCAAGTCAGGGCGATCGGGAGCCTGCGCCGCCAGCGCCATCGCGATCATCTCACGGAAACCCTGATTGACCGCGCTAACCGCCGTCGGTGGGCCATTCCAGGTCGGATCAACGGCGACCATGGGCAGCATGCCCTCCGTCACCATCCAGAAGTTCCAGAACCGGTACCACTTGTCGTAATAGGGCACGTGCTCCATCAGCCAGTTGAAGCCTTCCGGCACGTCTTCATGATAATGCGGCACGGGGAACCCCCAGGGTGGGGTGCGTTGGAAGACGCTGAGCGAAGCGACTTTGTCGGCGATCTCCGGCACGAATTGGAAAGCGCTGGCCCCGGTGCCGACCACGGCCACCCGCTTGCCAGTTAGATCAACACTGTGGTCCCACTGGGCAGAGTGAAACGATGGTCCCGAAAACCGCTCCCGGCCCCTGATGTCGGGCAGGCGTGGTCGGTTGAGCTGGCCCACAGCGGTAATCACCGCATTGGCCTCCACCACCTGGCTTGAGCCATCCTTGAGGCTGAGTGTCACCTTCCAGAGGCTGCGCCGCTCATCCCAGATCATTTCCTCAACGCCGGTCTCAAAACGGATCTTCTTGCGCAGCCCGTAGCGGTCGGCCACGCCCTTGAAATATTCCAGCAGGACCGGCTGGGTTGAGAAATGTTGCGGCCAATGGTGATTGGGCTCGAAGCTGTAGGAATAGATGTGATTGGAGCTATCTACCCGGCAACCCGGATAGGTGTTTTCCAACCAAGTCCCACCAACATCGGCGTTCTTCTCGATGATCTGATAATTGACCCCGGCCTGAGCCAAGCGAATACCGGTCAACAGCCCTGACATCCCAGCTCCAACCACCAGGACTTGCATTTTCGCAGCCGCCGCCTTGAGGTTTGGAGCCTCCCAATCCGGCACCTTCGTGCTGGCCCCAGCAATGGCCAATTCGTCAGTCAGAAAGTCATTGTATTGCTCAGTGATCTCCGCGCCCGCCACGAAGCACATCATCTTCTGCAAAAGCTCGCCGGTGGGCGAAGGCAATGCAACTTCACCGTCCGCAGCGAAGAACTTCGTTAGAGCTGCCTTGGCCTCAGCACGAAACCGCGCCAACTCAGCCACCGACACCCCAGTCTCGCCGCGAGACAGGGGCGAATAGACCGGTCGCCACGCCTCCTGAAGCCATTTGGGATCGCCGGTGATGTGAACCAGGGCCGCGCAAAGTGCGGGATGATGGCCCGCCTCCAAAGCCTGATCGAGCGCACTGAGATCGAGTTGCGACATTGTGTTCCGGCCCTAGGTGATCGTTGCTCTGTAAGGCGACCATAGCCGATGCGCGGGCCCTGTGAAGTATGTCGTGGGGTCAGGTTGCGGACGGAGATGCGCCGATCCAAATCACATGTCGCGCGCCGCGTCCGGACTTGGTGGCGCGGACCCTGATCTCGTCGACGCCATAGCCCGAGACCGTCAGTCGACGCGCAAATTCTGCGTTGGGGCCGGACGACCAAACAGCCAATGTACCACCGGGGGTCAAAGCGGCTTTGGCCGCGTTCAATCCAGCCCGCGAATAGAGCCGATCATTCTCTGGCCGACTGAGGCCACCGGGCCCGTTGTCAACATCGAGCAGGATGGCATCGAAGCGCGCGGTAGGCGCAGCGATCAGCCCCGACACATCGCGCGCGTAGATCGTGACCCTCCGATCATCCAAGCAACCTGCGAAAATATGCGCCATTGGCCCCCGGGCCCAGGCCACCACTTGTGGCACGAGCTCGGCCACCACAATCTCCGCGTCCGCGCCAAAGGCCGCGAGGGCAGCCCGCAGCGTAAAACCCATACCAAGACCGCCAATCAGGATTCGTGCCTTTGGGCGCCCTCCAATCCGGTCCGCCGCTAGAGTGGCCAGCGCCTCTTCCGAACCACTCAGTCGACTGTTCATCAGCTCGCTAGAACCCGACATGATCGAAAACTCGGATCCCCGCTGCATAAGCCGCAGATCACCCCCGCCATCAGGGACGGTAGCAGTGTCGAGGTGAACCCAGGGTATCAAGACGCTAGGCGGCTTTAGCCGTTGATCTGGACCATCATGGTTTCATAGCCCTTCACAAAGCTAGACCGCACGCGATTGGGATCGTCCAAGACCTCAATGTCCTTGAAGCGCTTCAACACCTCTTCCCAGACCACGCGCAATTGCATCTCGGCCAAGCGGTTACCGACGCAGCGATGGATGCCAAACCCGAAGCTCAGGTGCTGACGTGGGCGCTCTCGGTCGATGATGAAGCGGTCGGGTTCAGCGATCACGCTTTCATCGCGATTGCCAGAGACGTACCACATCACGACCTTGTCGCCCTTCTTGATGGTCTTGCCGGCCAACTCGTAGTCTTCCCTGGCCGTACGCCGCATGTGGGCCAAGGGCGTCTGCCATCGAATGATCTCTGAGACCATCGACGGGATTAGGGCGTGATTGGCCTTAAGCTTGGCAAACTGATCGGGGTTTTGGCTGAGCGCCAAGAGTCCGCCGGTTAGCGAATTACGCGTCGTGTCATTGCCGCCAACAATCAACAGGATGACGTTCCCCAGATACTCATCTGGCGTCATGTTTTTGGTATGCTCGCCGTGGATCATCATCGAGATGAGGTCCCCTGCTGGCGGCAGATCGACCCGCTCGTTCCAAAGCTTGGTGAAATAGGCCA
>JANLPX010000047.1:0-3782 GCA_031367485.1 Alphaproteobacteria bacterium
GAGTTGGGTAAGATCGCGATCATGGCCGCCGTCGAACGCGCAGGCATTACCGCCGCCGACGTTGGCGAAGTGATCATGGGTCAGGTCTTGCAGGCCGGCGCGGGTCAAGGCCCCGCCCGCCAAGCCTCCATGAATGCGGGCATCCCCATGGAAAGCCCGGCCTGGAGCTTGAACCAACTCTGCGGATCAGGCCTTCGTGCGGTCGCCCTTGCCGCTCAGCAGGTGGCTGATGGCTCTGTATCGATCGTCGTGGCGGGTGGTCAGGAAAGTATGAGCCAAGCGCCCCATGCCGCCAATCTGCGAAATGGTACCAAGATGGGGGATATGGCTTTCATCGACACCATGACCCGTGATGGTCTGATCGACGCCTTCCACGGCTATCACATGGGTCAGACCGCCGAGAATATCGCCGCCCGCTGGCAAATCACACGCGAAGACCAGGACGCCTTTGCTGTAGCCAGCCAGAACAAAGCGGAGGCTGCTCAAAAGGCCGGTCGGTTTGTCGGTGAAATCGCGCCTGTGACGATCAAGGGTCGCAAGGGCGATACGGTGGTCGATCAGGACGAATACATCCGCCATGGCGCGACGCTGGACAGCGTGTCCGGTCTACGGCCCGCCTTCAACAAAGAAGGTTCGGTTACCGCTGCTAATGCTTCGGGGCTCAACGATGGGGCCGCCGCCCTGGTCCTAATGAGCGCCGATGAGGCCAAGGCGCGCGGTTTGACGCCGCTCGTTCGGATCGCCTCGTGGGCCAGCGCTGGGGTTGATCCTGAGATCATGGGCACCGGCCCGATCCCGGCCAGTCGCAAAGCCTTGGAGAAAGCCGGGTGGACGGTGGCCGACCTCGACCTCATTGAATCTAACGAGGCCTTTGCTGCCCAGTCCATCTGCGTGGTGCGCGACTTGGGTCTCGATCCGGCTAAGGTCAATGTGAACGGCGGAGCGATTGCGATTGGTCACCCTATCGGGGCTTCAGGCGCGCGCATCCTCACGACCCTGATCCACGAGATGAAGCGTTCTGGCGCTCAAAAGGGATTGGCAACCCTTTGCGTTGGTGGTGGCATGGGCGTGGCCATGTGCGTCGAACAGGTCTGACCAAAGGCCGGATCAACCGGCCGATCAACGAGAAATTGGGAGAGACATCCATGGGAAGAGTGGCATTTGTCACCGGCGGGACGCGAGGCATCGGGCGCGCCATCTGCGAGCGGCTTAAGGCCGATGGCATGAGCGTCGCTGCCGGTTATTCTGGTAATGAAGAGGCCGCCGCCGCCTGCGCCAAAGAGCTTGGCGTCATGGTCGTGAAGGGCAATGTCGGCTCTTATGAGGACTGCCAGCGCGCGGTCGAGACGGTCAGTGCTGAACTGGGCCCCATCGATATCCTAGTCAACAATGCGGGCATCACCCGCGACGGGGTGTTCCACCGCATGAAACCAGAACAGTGGTCAGAAGTTATCCGGGTCAATATGGACTCTGTCTTCAACATGACCCGCCACGTGATCGAGGGCATGCGCGAGCGCGAGTGGGGCCGCGTCATCAACATCTCATCTATCAATGGTCAAAAAGGCCAGATGGGCCAGACCAACTACTCAGCGGCCAAGGCCGGTGTCATCGGCTTCACCAAGGCTCTGGCCCTCGAAAATGCCAAGAAGGGCGTGACCGTCAATTGCATCTGCCCAGGCTATATCGATACCGAGATGGTGCAGGCAGTGCCTGAAAATGTTCTAGCCTCGATCATCAGCCAAATCCCGGTTGGCAGGTTGGGGCGCGGTGATGAGATCGCTGATATGGTTGCATTCCTCGCGGGCGAGCATGCCGGTTACGTGACCGGTTCAACCCTCTCGCTCAACGGTGGTCAGTACATGGCCGGCTGATTTTGCAGCGGAGGTCCAAAAACCGCCCCACTCGAATGGCATGCCCTCGCTCCTGATGATGCGTAAGTCTTTTGAGTTCTCCGACAAGGTGGCTTGGGTCGCAGTGATCGCCGCTGCGACGTCAAGCCTCCTGACATGTCCGGCTCTAGCCCTTGATCCCGGGACGTTGCGGGAAAACATGTTCGGCGCTCGGCCTGCCTCGCCAGATCAATCGGCCAGCCAACCGATCGCTCGTTTCGTCAGCCAGGAAGGCGAAATTTTTGTCCTAGACCGCAGCCAAGCGCGACCCCTGCTGAAGTTCGAAGATAGCCCAGAAGTATGGGTGCTTCGCCCCCAACCCGCTCCCCGCGGTGACATGCTCTATATGAACGATCTAGGCGAGCCGGTTCTGCGCGCCACGCGCCTTGGTGGCCTGACGCTGTTTACCCCTGGCCGGCCGGGTGGCAGCGCGGCGGCTTTGTCGGGACCGAGTGCGGCGATCCGCTTACTCCAGCTTGGACCTCAACAGCTTCTTGAGCGTTTGGCCCAGGCCAGCGCCCGCGCCTCGCGCGCCGCCAAGCGTCTCATCCCCTTTGAGGCGGACGCATCGCCAAGCTCTTCAGCCTTGACCGCCGACGCCGCTATGGTGGCTGCCGAAGCTGTGATCCGCATGACCCACCGGTCGGACGGCAAGGCTCTACTCGCGAGGATTGTGAAGGTCGAACTGATTGAGGGTCGCAAGGCCTCCGCGCGACTGGAACAGGGTATCATCCGGATCATCGTCGCCCCGGCCGAGGGTCTTGCGGGGCGTCCGTCCTCCGATAAAATCATCGCCGCTACCGGCGGACGCTAACCCTTAAACTCATCCTTCGCCGCGCGGACCGCTCCGAACGCCTCATGCGGCACCATGCCCGGCCTCAGCACGGGTGCCCGAAGGAAAGGGTTCGTTGCTTTTTCCAGCCCTATCGTCGTCGGCACTGTCCATTCGCCCCGTTCCCGCGCGGCGAATATGTCATCGGTGCGCGCCTTAAGCACCGGGTCAGTATCCACCGAAAGGGCAAATCGGGCGTTCGACGCCGTATACTCATGGGCGCAATAGACCTTGGTGTCGTCTGGCAGTGCAGCCAACCTCTGAAGGCTGTCCCACATCTGTGCGGGCGTACCTTCAAAAAGGCGACCACAGCCGAGGGCAAACAACGTGTCGCCCACAAAGGCGGTGTGATCAGCGGCATCGAAATAGGCGATGTGACCGAGGGTATGCCCGCCCGACTCAATCACCTCGAACTTGGTCTGACCCAACATCACCACGTCGCCGCCCACGACTTTGCGGTCGACCGGCGATAGCTTCTCTACCTCGGAGGGCCCAACCACTTCGCATCCCGTCGCCGCCTTGATCTCGGCGTTCCCGCCCGCATGGTCGGGATGCCAGTGCGTGTTGAGGATCAAAGCTAGCTTCCATCCGGTGGCCTTAAGCTCAGCCATGATCGCCGTAGCGTCTGGTGTATCGATACAGGCCGCCAAGCCGGTCGCGTCATCGCGAACCAGAAAGCCGTAATTGTCGGAAAGACAGGCGAATTGATGGACGGTGATCGACATGGGTTTCTCTTCTGGACTTGATTTCTTGACTAGGTAGGGCTCGCGCGGGCTCACGACTAGGCCTAACTCTATGACATGCGTCGCGACGTTCTAGATCTCCGCCAATTCTATGCCTCCCGTCTGGGTCAGGCCGCTCGTGATATGACCGCGCGCAAGGTCACCGAAACCTGGGGCGACACGCGAAATCTCGACATTCTCGGCTTGGGCTACGCGACACCATTCCTGGGTGCGATGCGTGCGGGCGCACGCCGGGTCGTCGCCGCCATGCCGGCTCAACAGGGCGTTGAGATCTGGCCCCCCGCTGCGCCCAACCTCTCGGCGCTGACCGGGGAAGAC
>JANLPX010000132.1:0-6521 GCA_031367485.1 Alphaproteobacteria bacterium
TGTCGGACCTAGATTGAGCGACACCATCTGCGTGCGATCTAGCGTATTGCTGGCTGATAGATAGCAAAGCTAGCCGTTTTTGAAACCGGCGAGACGGGACGGGTCTCCGAGTGTCTGGTCGTTGACCCACTCAGCGAGATACCCCGATGAAGCGATCTGACCTATTGGCCCAACAGGGCCGCCAGCCGAGTGGGATTCTAGGCCACATTGTGGCTCGGATCATGGCCCGAGAAACCCATGCCGGAAACCTAATCGCCCTGGAGCATCTGGCGTTACAATCCGATGACCAATTGCTCGAGATCGGCTCGGGCCATGGCCGAACCCTGGCCGTCGCCGCCCAACGCCTCACCAAAGGCCATTTGGTGGGCATCGACCCCTCGCCGGTGATGATGCAGATCGCGCGCCGGCGGAATGCTCACGCCATTCGGCGGGGTCTATTGGAACTGGTCCTGGGTTCAAGCGATCAGCTGCCCTTTGAGGCGCAGAGCTTCAGCAAGGTCCTGTCCGTCCACACGATCTATTTCTGGCCCAATCCACAGCAGGATCTGGCGGAAACCTACCGTGTGATGAAAGCCGGAGGGCAGATGGTGATCGGCTTTCGCCCTAGCGAAGACCAAGCTTTCGTCGAGAATTTTCCAGCGTCGGTCTACAACGTCCGCTCGATCTCCGAGGTCGAACGCTTGGTCAACGCGGCTGGATTTTCAGATGTGAAAACCATGACCAAACCCATGGGCAAAGGGCTCATGGCCTGGACCTGCGGGCACAAGTCGTCTTGAGACTGCGGCACCCAAAGTCGGCGTGGAGATAACGGAACGTTGCGAAGAGTGCGCCCCGGAACTAGCCTTTCAGTCTTCTGCGGGAGTTCATTTCTCAGGTGTCCGATGAACCCTCAAGGAGGCAGCGAGATGGGCGACTGGCCCTTTGACAGGGAGACCGACCAAGAGCCCGCCACCTATCTGGGCCAAGTCGGTTCGGTCTTCGCATTCTTCGACGCCCGCACTCAAGATTCTGGCAATGTGTCCTTTGGCGTTGAGGCAGGTGGGCGACGATGGTTTGTGAAGACGGCTGGAGACCCTGCGGACTCCCAACCCTTCCTCTCGCACGAGGCCCGCGTCGCCCTGCTGATCAATGCGCAACGATTTGCCCAGGCCGTCTCCCATCCGGCCTTGCGGGCTCTGCGTGGGGTCATTCGGTCGGCCTGGGGCCCGATGCTGGTCTATGAGTGGGTGCAAGGTGAGCTGCTGAACGTGCCCGCCGCGCGCCGCGACGATCCTGAGAGCGCGCTCCAGAGATTTCGGTCGCTGCCCACGGACGAACTGACGGCGGCGATCAGCACAATCCTCGACGCCCACTTGGAACTCTGCCGGGCCGGTTGGGTGGCTTGCGACTTCTATGACGGCTCAGTCCTCTACGGCTTTGCGGCTCGTCGAACCTGATTGATTGATCTCGACAGCTATCACCTTGGTCCGTTTACCAACGAGATGGGCCGCATGTTTGGTTCGACGCGATTCATGGCCCCGGAGGAATTCGAGCGTGGTGCCACCATTGATGAACGCACCACGGTGTTCACCCTTGGCCGCATGATCAGCGTGTTTCTGGGCAACGGTGATCTTGGCCGGGAAGGATTTCGCGGGAGCGAGGCTCAGTATCGCGCGACGTTGAGGGCGTGCAGTGCCGATCCTGACGAGCGGCACCAGAGCGTCAAAAGCTTGATCGAGTCTTGGGGCGGGTGACGCCCAATTCCTGCCGATCTTACGCCACCGCTTCAATCCTCCGCGCGATCCAGGCGTTAAGGCTCACGCCCTCGGCCAAGGCCCGCACAGCCGCGCGCCGGTGGGTTTCGGGGTCTAGGCGTAGGGGAATTTTGCCGCTGTAGGGGCGGTCGGGGGCTTCGCCGCGCTCCGCGCAGAAGGAGAGATAGTCGTCGATGCTGTCGCGGAAGGCGGCTTCAACCTGGGCAAAGCTTTCGCCCTCGAAGGTTACCACGTCGCGCAGGCCAACGACTTGCCCCACAAAGGCCCCATCATCGGCTTCGACTGTTCCAGCATAGCCCTTATATTCCAACATGGTCTCAGTCCTTTCCCGGTCGAAAACCGGCTGTAATCAGAAACTCCCGAACCGCGCGGACGCTGCTGCGTTTGGTGTCCGGGCTGGGGTGAGGACGGTGGAAGACGGCCCGAACTCCATCGAGCGTCACCCGGACGCGACTTCCCGATCCCTCACTGATTTCGGCCTCTAAGGCCTTAAACAGAGATTCGATTTCGCCCCATCGCAAATCCGCCGCTGTGGGCTCGGCGAAGATTTGTTCCAGAGTTCGCCGATGACGGCTGTTCATGAGAGATTCATATCATAAAATAATATCATATCAAGCCTGATCAGGCGGCGGCTCCTAGCAACCTTCTCAAAAACTCCCCTCCGAATTGCGCGGCGTTGCGTATAGCTCCTGGCGAAATTAACCTGTAGGCGCTCCGGATGGAGCTCTAGGTCTGGGAGGACACTATGTTGCAAGGCAGGATGCAGGACTGGCCGATGACGGTCGATAAGATCCTGGACCACGCCAAGGCTTGGCACGGGGACCGAGAGGTCGTGTCGCGCTCGGTGGAGGGTACGATTGTGCGCACCACCTATGGCACCATGCATGGCCGGGCCAAGCGGGTGTCTAATCTGCTGCAGGGGCTGGGCGTTGTCGCGGGCGACCGGGTCGGGACCTTGGCCTGGAACACCGCGCGGCACATGGAGGCCTGGTATGGGATCATGGGCATGGGGGCGGTCTGCCACACGCTCAATCCGCGCCTGTTTGCCGAACAGCTGGTGTACATCATCAACCACGCCGAAGACCGAGTGATCTTCACTGACCTGACGTTCCTGTCGATCCTGGCCGGCATTCGCGATCAAATCCCGACGGTGAAGCACATCGTGGTGCTGACCGATGCCGATCATATGACCGCCGATCTGCCCGGCGCGCTTTGCTACGAGACCCTGCTGGAACAAGCGTCTGATGAGTTCACCTGGGGCGGGTTTGACGAGAATTCGCCGTCGGGGCTTTGCTATACCTCGGGCACCACAGGCAACCCTAAGGGGGTGCTCTATTCACACCGCTCGAACTTCCTGCACACCCTGGTGACCATGGGGGCGGACTTCATGGGGATCGGCGCGCGCGACACCATCTTGCCGGTGGTGCCGATGTTCCATGCCAATGCCTGGGGGATTGCATTCTCGGCACCGGGTTGCGGGGCCAAGCTGGTGATGCCGGGGCAGAAGCTGGACGGAGCCTCAATCCATGAGCTGTTGGAGAGCGAGCAGGTGACGTTTTCGGCCGCCGTGCCGACCGTGTGGCAGATGCTGCTCAATCATCTGCGCCAGACCAATGGCAAGCTGACGAGCCTGAAGCGCGTGGTGATCGGCGGCTCGGCGGTGCCAGAAGCCATCGTGCGCGGGTTCCGCGATGAGTTTGGCGTCGATGTAACCCATGCCTGGGGCATGACAGAGACGTCGCCGCTGGGCACACAGGCGACGCCGAATGCCAAGATTGCGGCGATGAGCCAGGACGACCAGCTCAAGTTCAAACTGAAGCAGGGCCGCGCGCCGCTGATGATTGATCTGAAGCTGACCGACGACGACGGCAAGCGCCTGCCACACGACGGGGCCACCTTCGGCAAGCTCTCGGTGCGCGGCCCCTTCGTGGTCGGCGAGTATTTCCGCGGTGATGGCGGCGATATCCTCGATGCCGAGGGCTATTTCGATACCGGCGACGTGGCGACCCTGGATGAGCACGGCTTCATGCAGATCACCGACCGCTCTAAAGACGTGATCAAGTCGGGCGGTGAGTGGATTTCCTCAATCGAGATTGAGAATATCGCGGCGGGTCATCCCAAGGCCGAACTGGCCGCAGTGATCGGCGTGTTCCACCCCAAGTGGGACGAGAGGCCCCTGTTGTTGGTCAAGCTGAAGCCGGGTGAAACCGCGACTAAGGCCGACTTGCTAGGCTTCCTGGAAGGCAAGATCGCCAAGTGGTGGACGCCGGACGATGTGGTGTTCGTAGACGACATCCCGCTCGGGGCTACGGGCAAGATCGACAAGAAGCTGATCCGGATACGGATGGCCGACTATGTCTTGCCGACAGCGGCTCCGGCGACGGTGGCTTTGGCGAGCCCGCCTGATCCAAAGATTTACGCACCAGAGCCGCAGACCGACCGTCATGGGGAGGTCGAAGCCGAAAGCCCCCGCCCTTTTCCGTTTGAGCCGAGCGCGCCCGCGCCGGCTCAAAGCCTAGATGCTCTACTGGCCGCCTTACCCTATCCGGAGGGCATCGATCCTTTAGCACCACCCCGACCACCGATGGGTCCGACCCTAGCGGTCATTGCCAGGACGTCGGCCTATCTGACCTTTGCTGCATTAGTGGCGCTGGTGCCGTTGGTGTTGATCGCGGTGGGTCTGATCGGGCCGCAACTTGGCGCACTGGACCCTGCCATGGGGCAGCGGTTGGTCGCCGACTTCGCGCCAAAATTCGCTACGGCTGGACTGGTCACAGGCCTTCTGGCGATCGTGCTGTCTCTCATCGCAGGCTTTCGCCATTTCGGACTCAGGGCGGTCGTGATCTTTGCGATCAGCCTGGTGACATTAGCGCTCTTTGCGACCAGCTACTTGGCGAACGGCAAAGCTGGCCTAGGCTAGGCGATAGTCGGAATCCAGGCCGGGCTCCCCATCGGTAGTGATGATGCCGCGATGGACCATATCGATCATGTGGCCCAGAACAGAGCGAGCTGCCGCAGGGTGCAGTCGGCTATCCACAGCCGCATAGAGTACCGGCACCATATCCTTGATGCGGCCCTGGCCGTTAGAGACGGCTGCCAGGACCTGGGCTTCACGGGCCCGACGGTGGGCGGCATAGGCGTTGATGAAGGGCACCACATCGGTGATCGGCGGGCCGTGTGTCGGCCAAAGTGTGGCATAGCCCTTGGACTGCACCAGATCCAAACTGGTCATGTAGTCGGTCATATCACCGTCGGGGGGTGATACCACGGTTGTGGACCAGCCCATGATGTGATCGCCAGAGAAGAGGGCGTTTTCTTCCGTTAGGGCATAGCAAATGTGGTTGGAGGTGTGGCCGGGCGTGGCCAGCGCCTCCAACGTCCAGCCGGGCCCGGTGAATTGCTGACCGCCACCGCAGACGCTGACATCTGGGGTGAAGCCGAAATCGCTGCCGGCCTCGGTGATCACACTGTCCTGTGCCTTGGGGGCGGCGACGGCGCATCCATAGATGGTCGCCCCGGTGCGAGCCTTCAGTGGCGCAGCTAGGGGTGAGTGGTCGGAGTGGTGGTGGGTGATCAGGATGTGGGTGATGGTCTCGCCTGCCGTGGCCGCCAGGATCGCTTCCAAATGATCGTCCAGGTCTGGGCCGGGATCGATCACTGCCACCTGGCCCTTGCCGACGATATATGTGCCCGTGCCCAGATAGGTGAAGGGGCCAGGATTATTGGCCACCACGCGACGGATCAGCGGTGAGACCTGGTCACAGACGCCATAGTCAAACTTGATCTCGCGAACATAGGGAATCATCGGTTTCGTTCCTGTCTCGGCGCGACCTTTGCGCGGCCCAGCTCAAACTAGAGAGGTTTGGGCCGTGACCGCAGCGAAAGCCGCAAATTATGTATCAAAACGGCTCCAGCGTGTCGCCTTCGCCTTCTTATGTCTCATAGCGATGCAGTTGCTGCTAGGCTTGGCGAGCTGCGAACCTGAGCCTGCGGCGCTGGGCGCAGTGCGTGTAGCGATTGCTTCAAGCTCCGGTTAGCGGGGCAACACGTTGGAGAGATCGTAGCCAGCGGCATCTCCCAACGCGACCAATTCGGCGCGGCTGAGGTCCCCGGCCAGCGCTTGGCCTAGCGACCATGTGATGATCGAGCGTGTGCCCGATCGGCAGAAGGCCAGGACTGGCCCCTTCTCAGTTTCGAACAGCTGCTGTTCAGCTTCCACCTGTTCCGGTGTCGGGCTGCCGCGCACGGGAATGTGGACATAGGCTAGGCCCGCAACCTTCGCGGCGGCCTCAACCTGCGCGCTGGTCGGTTGGCCGGGCTCTTCGCCATCGGGGCGATTATTGATCACCAACCGAAAGCCTTGCGTTGCCGCCTTGGCCAAATCGTCTAGGGCGATTTGGGGCGCGACCGAGAGTTGGTCGGTGACCTTGCGAAATTCCGTCATGATCTGGCCTTTGGATGCGAGGGCTTCGTTGACATCATCGGGGGGCAGTGAAAGTTTCGCAATGTCTGGCCTAACGAAAAGGCGCAGTTGCGGAAGTCGTCCAAGCTATGCTGCGTTTCATCGGTCGGCGTCTGCTCGTTGCGATCCCGACCCTGTTTCTGGTTGTGACACTGGCCTTCTTCATGATGCGCGCGGCACCGGGCAATCCGTTTGTCGGCGAACGCAAGCTCTCGCCCGAGGTCGAGCGCAATGTCATGGCCAAATATGGCCTGGATCGTCCCTTGGGTGAGCAATATGTCGGCTATTTGGGCGGCGTCCTGCGC
>JANLPX010000173.1:0-2858 GCA_031367485.1 Alphaproteobacteria bacterium
CAAGCTGTTCGGCATAGAGCGCGTAGCCCTCAACATAGGCGTTGAAGCCGGACAGCAGGTTTCGGATCAGCGGCACCCCACCGCTTTCATTGGGATAAGCTCCCTGCCAAGCATGACCCGGAATCGTTTCGTGAAAGGTCAATGTGGGCAGTTGGAATTTGGGCCAGTCGGCGGTGGATTTTAGGTTGATGTAGTAGGTCGAGGGTCGCTTACCGTCTAACGATCCGGTGTTCATATAGCCCAAACCGGCTCCATCCTGAATGTCCGGCGGCACCCTTTTGACCTCGACAGGTGCCTTCATGTTCAGCGTGAACTGGCTCGAGAGCCTGGGCCGTATACTGTCGATCTGAGCGCGCAGGTACGTCAAAATCTGAGCCCGACCCTCATCGGTGTTTGGGTAGAGAAACTTCGGATCATTGCCCATTGCGATCATCCGCTCGCCCACCGAACCTTGGGTCAGGCCTTGGGCCCGCAATAGGCCGTCCATCCGATCAGCAATGGCCCGGTTCTGCTCCAGCCCTATCTGATGGATTTCGTTGGCGCTGAGCGTCGTATTGGTGCCCTGCTTCAACAGCCAGCCGTAATAGGCCTCCCCGTCCGGCAACCGCCAGACCCCGGCGTCGTGCCCCGCCTTGGCGGCATTGGCGCGCAGCTGGTCACGTTGCGCCGTAAGCGCCGGATAGATCTCTGCCTCGACGATCTTGGTCGCCATCGCGGCATAGTCACCTGCAATGCCCTTGGCCTTAGCGCGGTTGGCGATGGAGCTGACAAAGCGGGACTCCTTCGCTGAAACCGTCAACATGCCGTCCATTTGGCCTAGCGCATTGGAAAGGATGAAATCTGGCGCGATCACGCCCTTGCCGGCATCGGCGCGGACGCGGTCGGTCTCGGCCCGGATCTGCGTGGCTACTCCACGTAGGCGCGCTAGGTACGCCTCAGCATCCGACTTGGTTTCAACGGCGTGTTGACTGTCCAAGAATTCGGCGGCGCCTGCATAGGCTCCCCCCTGCTGACTAACCACATAGGGGCCAGCGCTCTCGCTCATCGCCGATTCAAGGGTGTTATCGCCGTACTCGAACCGCGCCCCCTCCAGACCCAGCTCAAGGGCATAGGTTACCACCGCCTTGTTCAGGGCCGCCTCATGGCTCAGCCCCGCGTCGGAGATGGTCTTCAACCCCGCCAGCTCATCACGACAAAGCTGATGGAGCGATTGCACCGAGGCCCAGGAGACATCGGCCATCCGGGACTTGAGACCCGCGCGCTTGCCATTGTCCAAGCCCAGTCCCGTCGCTGTTTCCGGAGACCGGGCCAACAACACCTCGGACAAGCTGTCGAACCGCCTATTGAGGGCGCGTTCAGCACCGCCTGCCGCCACGGCCATTCCCGGGACCGTCACACCTAGGCCTATCGCGGCCCCGGACAAAAGAACCTGTCGACGATCCATCGATTTACTCCGTATGGTTGGACACTTAGCCTAAAGCGACCCCGCTTGTTTCGCGAGCCAAAAGGACCAAGAATTTGATCTACCTGCTGCTTCTGGCCCTCCTGGCCGAACAAGCCGCCACCATGCCAATATCCGAAATACCGGCCCCCGTGACTCCGACGCCTGTGGTGTCCTCAGCCGAGACACCCAAACCGCCTAAGCCCAAGCTGATCTGCGTGACCGAGAGTGTCATGGGTAGCAACTTCCCCAAACGGACCTGCGCCACGGCCGAGCAGTGGAAGGGCCAACAAAAGAAGGAAGCCGAGCAGATGGACCGACTGCGCAATCAATCGGGCGCATGTTCAGGGGAAAGCACCCGCTGCTAGACACTGCCCCTGCTGACAGAAATTGGCTTCCGCATCACTATTGTCTAGAGGGAACCCAATATCGACGTTTGTTCCTGTATTGTTCGCGTGCTATCTCTGAGTCTCATCACTACATTGGACGATCCTGCGGCGGGTCTGCGGGCTAGGCATATTTCCAGGTCATCATGGCAGAACAGTTGAACTTCATTCGCGTGCGAGGCGCCCGCGAGCACAATCTGAAGAACGTCAGCGTGGACATTCCGCGTGGCGAGTTGGTGGTTCTTACCGGCCTCTCCGGGTCCGGTAAGAGCTCGCTGGCCTTCGACACAATCTATGCAGAAGGCCAACGCCGGTATGTCGAAAGCCTATCTGCCTACGCGCGCCAATTCTTGGAACTGATGAGCAAGCCGGACGTGGACCTGATCGAGGGGCTGTCTCCAGCCATCTCCATTGAGCAAAAGACCACCAGTCGCAATCCGCGCTCAACTGTCGGCACGGTCACCGAAATCCACGACTACATGCGCCTGCTTTGGGCGCGGGTCGGAGTGCCTTATTCACCGGCCACAGGTCTGCCCATCGAGAGCCAGACGGTCTCGATGATGGTCGACAAGCTGGTCGCCCTACCGGAGGGCGAGCGGCTCTATCTGCTGGCCCCCGTCGTGCGAGGTCGAAAGGGCGAATATCGCAAGGAAATCTCCGACTGGCAGCGGGCCGGCTTCCAGCGCCTGAAAATCGACGGAGAATTCTATCCCATTGAAGATGCGCCGACCCTGGACAAGAAATTCAAGCACGACATCGACGTGGTGGTTGACCGCTTGGTTACGAAATCCGGCCTCGAAAGCCGCTATGCCGACAGCATCGAGACCGCCCTGAAACTCGCGGACGGCATCGCTGTTGCAGAGTGGGCCGATAAGCCGGAAGGCGACGCCGAGCCTCGCAAGCTGTTGTTTTCCGAGAAGTTCGCTTGCCCCGTCTCCGGCTTCACGATCAGCGAGATCGAGCCGCGACTGTTCTCATTCAACAATCCTTTTGGCGCTTGCCCCGTCTGTGACGGCCTAGGTGCCAAGCTG